>JANOZI010000411.1:0-1825 GCA_031429375.1 Acidobacteriota bacterium
CGCGGGCAAAGCGACTTCCTCGCGACCATGAGCCACGAACTGCGCACGCCATTGAACGGCGTGATCGGGATCGCGGACCTGCTGCAGAATGCCGACCTGTCCGCCCCGCAGCGCGAGCTGGTTGCCATGCTGCGGAGCAGCGCGACGGCGCTGATGGGATTGGTGGGCGACGTGCTGGATTACTCACGGATCGAGCAGGGGTTGATGGACCTGGCGCCGGTCGAGTTCAGCGTTCGGGACTGTATCGAGGATGCCCTCGATACGGTCGGTCAGCTCGCCGCTCGCAAGGGACTCGATGTGGGCTGCCTGATCGATGCCGGCGTGCCCGTCCTCGTCCGGGCCGACCCGCACCGGGTGAGACAGGTCCTGCTCAACCTGCTGTCGAATGCCGTGAAATTCACCGCCGCCGGCGAAGTGACGGTGCACGTCAGCGCGTCCGCTGCGACGGGCGATGACAGCACGATCACCATCGACGTGCGGGACACTGGCCGCGGCATTCCCGAGCACCTGCAGTCGAAGCTCTTTCAACGCTTCAGCCAGATCGATTCGACCACGACCCGTCAGCACGGCGGCGCGGGGCTGGGCCTGGCCATCTCGAAGCGGCTGAGCGAAATCCTGGGTGGCTCCCTCGATCTGACCAGCCGGGAGGGCGAGGGCGCCACCTTCCGATTCGTGTTCCACGCCACGGTCGTCGCCGGGCCCGCCAGCGATGTTCTTGCGGGCTCCCTCACCGGTACCAACGTCCTCACCTTCTTCCGCCCCGGCATCGTCGGTGAACAAGTCGATGCCCTGTTGACAGACTGGCACGTCGGCTCCACGCGTTGGCCGGATGACGCGGAAGTCCGGACGCGGCCGTCCGGCAAACTCGATGCGATGGTCGTCGATGCCGACGCGGCCGACGGCGGGCTGCTCGCGCTGGCGCGGGACTGTCGATCGGCATGGGGACTCGACCGGCTGCCACTGGTGTTCGTCGCGCGATCCGTGTCGGGGCCGGGCTGCCGCAGCCAGGCGGGCGACCGCGTGGTCGGCAAGCCGGTGAGCGCACGCCGGCTGCATGAAGCGTTGTGCTCGGCTATCCGCGGGACCCGCGCCGCTCCGGTCCATCCGCTGGCGCCGCGTCTCTCGCCATTTCCGCCGGACTCGCTCCGCATTCTCGTGGCCGAAGACAATGAGGCGAATCGCCGCGTGCTGCTCATGATGCTCAACGAGCTTGGCCTCGTCGCTGACGAAGTCGGCAACGGCGTTGACGCCGTCGAGCGCGCGCTGGCGCGGGACTACGACGTGATCCTCATGGACGTGCAGATGCCGGGTCTCGATGGGTTCGAAGCGACCAGGCGCGTCAGGGCAGCGGACTTACGAACCCCGCCCGTCATCGTGGCGCTGACGGCGAACGTGATGCTCGGGGAAGAAGCACGCTGCCTCGAAGCCGGCATGGACGGCTATCTCTCCAAGCCGGTCCGCCTTGATACGCTGTCGTCGACCCTTCAACGACTCGCGCCGCGCGCGCGAAAATGAGCCGCGGCTAAGGAGCGGCGACGGCCGCACCCGAAATCCCGTAACTCGTTGATCCGCGACGACGACAACCCCCGTTTGCATATTGATGATCGCCGGCTCGACCTTTAGCCTTTGCTGGTCGCGAGAGCGCGCGCTTTTTCTCGCTCGCTGTTACAGCCGTGGAGGATTAAATGTCGCATGTAGCGTACGGTGTCCCGTCGTGCCCCCCAGCCGTTGAAGTCGGCCCGCATCCAGACCCATCGACCGAGTGCAGCGATGAGCAGCTCGTTCAGGCGTGCCTGGGCGGCAACCAGCGCGCGTGGGAATTCCT
>JANOZI010000412.1:0-1623 GCA_031429375.1 Acidobacteriota bacterium
GAACACCAGCGCGAGTACCACGAAGGCCACGAGGTCCTGGTAGGTGGCCGACACGTAGGTGCCGCCCAGGCTTTCGGCGAGCGCGAGCAGGTAGCCGCCGACAAGGGCGCCCGGCACGCTGCCCATGCCGCCGAGCACGACAATCGCAAAGGCCTTGAGCGTGATCATCGCGCCCATCGAGGGATAGACGAGGCTGATCGGCGCGACCAGCGAGCCGGCCAACGCCGCCAGGCCGGCGGAGATCGCAAAGGTAATCATCGCGACGCGATTGGTGTCGATGCCGACCAGCAGCGCGCCCTCGCGGTTCTGCGCCGTCGCGCGAATCGCCGACCCGGCGATCGTGCGAGTGAGAAACAGCAGCAGGGCTACCATCAAGATCGCCGCCGTGCCGAGCAGGATCAGCCGGTGCGCCGTCACCAGCAAGCCGAACACCGAGACCACGCCGCCGTAGGGCGACTCGAGATGCCGGAACTCTTCGCCCCAGATGTTTTGCGCGACCGCTTCGAGAAACAGCATCACGCCGAGCGCCGCGATCATCGCGTTGACCGGAGAATCATTCCTGAGCGGGCGGAACACCAGCCGCTCCAGCACGGCGCCGGCGAGCGCCAGCGTCGCGATCGACACCGCCATCGCGGCCCAATAGTTGAACCCCGCCGACGACATCAACGTGTAAGACACATACGCGCCCCACATGTAGAGGTGGCCATGCGCGAAGTTCGGCACTTGCAACGTGCCGTAGGTGAGCGTCAGGCCAAGCGCGACCAGGCTGTAGACGCTGCCGGTAACCAGGCCGTTCAGGACCTGCTGGGCCAGGAGCTCCATCGACTCAAAGGTAGTAGCGCACCAGCCACTCGGCGACGCAACACGGCTTGGCCACGCCGTCGCGTTCAACCAGCACATCCCAGGTCGCCTGGAGCCCGTCGTCGAGCGGGTCCACACGCCGCAGCGTGCAGCGGCCGCGCACGTGCGACTCCGCCGGCAGCGGCGCCGGAAAGCGCACCTTGTTGAGCCCGTAATTGATGCTCATGTGGCCGCCCTCAACGACGCCGACCGCGTCGCGCAGCAAGCGGCTGATCAGCGAGAGGGTAAAGAAACCGTGCGCGATGGTGTTGCTGTACGGCGAATCCCGGCGGGCGCGTTCCGGATCCACGTGGATCCACTGCCGATCGCCGGTGACATCCGCGAACTGCGTGATGGCTTCCTGCGTGACCTCGAGCCATGGCGACACCATCTCCCGGCCGACGAGGTCGGCGAGCGCGACCACCGACGAATCGGCCTTCAGCCGGACGAACAGGGCGTCGATCACAGCGGATAACGATTCGCGTCGATCACGGCGTCCGCGATTCGCCGGCGCGCCGCGATGGTGTTGACGGGGCCGTGGCCAAGCAGCGCGTGCACGCGGGCGATGGTCGCGGCGGCCACCGGCCCTTCGATGGCGGCCAGCGCGTTCTTCGCGGCGTGCTCCAGCCGATCGGCGGCGTCGGCCGCAAAGACCTGCGCGATGTCGGCGGCGGTCGCCGCATGCGGGCCGCCGCGCGCCTGCATTTTTTCGGCGCGCAGCAACGCGCTTTCGAGCGCGTAGACCTCGATCGCCATGTCGGCCAGGCGGCCCACCACTTCCTG
>JANOZI010000413.1:0-4596 GCA_031429375.1 Acidobacteriota bacterium
CGAGCGGGCGTGGCACCGCTGCGAAGACGCGCTCAGCCTCCTCCACTTCGCAGACACCCGGCGGATCCTCACGGTTGCCCACGGCCTCAACCGCTGATCCCAGCCGATGCATTTCTGAGAGTCGCGAACCCGCGGAGACGCCATGAAAACGACGACGACCCGTTTCCCGAGGACCGGCTCCAGATCGAAGTGATCCATCAAGGCGAGGAAGTGTGGGCGTGGATGGACTACCTCGCTCTCGCATCCGCATCGCGCGCGCAATGGCTGCCTTCGTGCCCGCATTGACGCTGTCGATGGAGCTCGCGATGGGCCTCCGCGATCGCCGCGGCACGGTCAATGCCGTCCTCGCGATCGTTGTCGCCGCGTACCTGGTTTCGTTCCTCGTGAGCCGGATCCTCGAGCACTCCTCACGGCGGATGGTGAAGACGTACGACCTGCGCACCGATGACGACTGTAAACGCGCCAGCATGAAGGTCACGACCGAGCCGTCATGCTGGCTGGCCGTGTTCCTATTCGCCCTGGGGCTCGGGTTGATCCCGCTCGGTACCGACCAAGCTCAGGCCGCGATAGCCGCCGTGCTCGCGACCGGCGTAGTGCTCACCGGCATCTCGGCCTGGGTCTGGTGGAGAACGACAGGAACCTTCATGCAGTTCCTCTACGACTTCCGGAAGTTTGCCCCGGAAAAATGATGCGCTTCGACCCGCGTCGATTTACTGGCGGCGTGCGCTCCCGAGAGTCAACGTCACTACTCTGCTGGCGAACACGGGGAACGTCTCCACCACCGGGTGACTCGACACGACCCGGCACGTCGTCGTGATCGTTGCGGCACCACTTCCCTGGGCGGTGATGAGTCCGCCACTGTTGATCGTCAGAACGCTCACGTTGTTCGACTGCCAGTTCGAGCACGTCGCCATGACATTCTGTGAGGTGCCATCCGAGAAGGTACCAATCGGGGTCGTTTGCGCGGTGTCGCCTCTCGCCCTCATTGCGTCTGCGCTGACAGACAACGTCACCGACTGCAACGTTTGCGAACTGGTTCCCGACGGAGATGCCGGCGTGGACGCGGAAGGCCCGGTCGGCGAAGACGATGTGCTGTCGCAAGCAGCGATGCAGACCCCAAGGATGAAAATCAGGAGAACTCGTGTCATGGCGATGCACCTCGAGACGTGTTGAAGGCCGCAGCGAGCGTAACAGGTGTTGTCGGCCTGCGACAGTGTAGAAATACACGGCGCTATCGCTGCTAAGCCCCTGTTTCGGATGACGCGCGGCGCGCCTGGACACTCCTAAAACGAAGCTAACTCGAGCGGTAATTGCGGCCATACGCCTCGCGTCGAGTCGGATTGGCGAATTTACGCCATATTTCCGCAACCACGCCTTTTTTTGTCACCGTACTGAGCACCAGTTTCTGTCTCTAACGCCCGATGTGCGCTCAGCCTGAACGCTATAATCTTTAGCCGGACACAAGAGTACAACTAGGTCAGAACTACGGCGTGGAGAGGCCACAGCTGTCGCGCTGCTGGGCGTTGACGTGGGAGCTGTTTGCCTCGATCCGCGCTGGGAAGGATGCGTTGTCGACCGCGTTTCGGTCTCACAACGACATCACGAGAACGATGGACGTGATTGGCGGGAAGCGAATACCTGGCGCGGTGCGGCGAGCTGGACTCGCCCACGGCATCGCCATGCTTCTTTTCGCAATCGGGGCCGTTGCTCTTCTCAGCGGAAGCACGCGCCCCGTCTCGGATGCCTCGAGCCCGACGGCAGCTGTTCCGGCCGCTCATGCAAACACGCATGGCGAGGTGACGTCGGGCGCCGCCGCGATGCAAGCGCTCACGCTTCCGGAAGGCATTCCGGATTTTTCGACGGACACCGTTCGCACGACCGTCGCATCGGTGCAGAGCGGTATCTGGTCCAACCCGAGCACGTGGCAAGGGGGCCAGGTCCCGGCCCTCAACAACGTCGTCCGCGTCGTGCTCGGACATACCGTCACGATCAATGACACCACCGCCGAGGCGTACACGATCGCCGTCGATGGCACGCTCGCATTCGCCCCCACCGTGAATACCCGGCTGAAGGTGACGAACCTCCAGGTCATGGCCGGCGAGATGGGCATGGGCACGCGCGGCATTCTGCAAGTGGGGACCGCGGCCGTTCCGATCGCCGACAACGTGACGGCGGAAATCATCATCGCCAATTCGGCGCTCGGCGGCAGCGTGGCCGACCCATCGCAATTCGGCACCGGCCTCATGATCTTCGGCAAAGCGTCCATGCACGGCAGCGTGCGGACTCCGACGTTTGTGCGAGTCGCGGCCGAGCCGCGCGCGGGCAACACCACGTTGCTGCTGTCGGCGCCGGTGTCCGGTTGGAGAGCCGGCGACCGGCTCGTCCTGCCCGACACGCGGCATATGAAGGAGAGCGAAGTCACGGGAGGTGGCTGGATCAACGCCGTCAATCAGTGGGAAGAACGGACCGTGCAGGCCATATCGCCGGACGGCCTCGCGGTCACGCTTAACACCGCGTTGCAGTACGACCACCTCGGCGCGCGCGATGTGGCCGGCGTGTTGGATCCAGGTTTCCTGCCGCACGTCGGCAACATCACCAGGAACGTCATCGTCCGCTCGGAAGACCCTGCCGGTACCCGCGGGCACACACTCGCGACCCACGTGGCCGACGTGGACATGCGCTACGTCCTCTTCAAGGATCTCGGTCGCACGACGTTCAAGCCGTTGAATACGACGACGAACCACATCGGCCGCTACCCGGTGCACATGCATCACCTGAGCGGTCCCCTGCCCACGCCCGACAACGGCTACCAATTCACACTGCTGGGTAACGCGGTGGATGGCGGGTCGGCCGCGACGGAGTTCAAATGGGGCATCGCCGTCCACGGCAGCCACTACGGTCTGATCCAGGACAACGTCGTCTACAACTACAACGGTGCGTCGGTGGCGACCGAAGATGGGTCGGAGAGCTTCAACGTGTTCGACCACAACTTCGCGCTGCGCGGCATCGGCGAGCCCAACGACCTGGTGAACGGAATCGAGGCGAGAAGCGCGATGGGCACGGAAGGCGTCGGCTTCTGGTTCCGAGGACCCAACAACTACGTCCGTAATAACGTTGCGGCCAACTTCCAAAATCCCACGACCGAAGCCGCTTATGGATTCGTTTTCCAGTTCCGCGGCCCTTTTAACATCGCGGTCCCGAATTTCAAAGGGGCCAATACCTTCATGGGGGGCGCTGGTCAATCCACCATCGTGAGTGCCAACAGCCTGCCGCTCCGCCAGTTCGACAACAACGAAGCGTATGGGGCCATGCAAGGCGGATTCACCTACTGGTGGGTCAGCTCCCTCGATCCGGACCCCTCTGCGGGCGCTCAGGAGAGCCTCATTCAAGATCTGAAGCTGTGGAACATCTACAACAAGGCGGTGTACATGTATCCCGGCCAGAAGGTGACCTTCGCTGGCCTGAAAATCCGCGGCAGCTTCCACGTGGATAACCGGTGTTGCGGCGACGGGGTGTACGCCGCGGACTATTCGTCGAAGGGGATCGTCATTCGCGATTCGGATATTCAAGGGATGACAAAGGGCATCACGGCCCCCATGGCGGGCTTTGGACCGGAACCTAACCTCACCATACAGAATTCCTATCTGCGAAACCTCAGGAACGTGGTCGTCCCCATCAATGGCTCCGTCAACGGCTGTTGGATGGAGAACAAACTGATCGTGGTCAGTAATACCCTGTTCGTCACGGTGCCCGGACAGAGTTCCACTCACATCGGAATGGTAGGCGACGTTGCATTTGTAGGCTTGAATGTATGCCTGGACAAGCTGGATGAGGCGCGCGTCTATGCTTACAACGCCGACGCCACGGACAATTTCCAGGTCTATCACACGAGCGCGTCCGTCTTGCCGAGACCACCGCCCGCGTGCGGCACGCCGACGACCAGGATCGGGATCGACGGTCTCGTGTGCCCAATCCCAGCGCTGGGACCCGTGCCGCCCACAGCGACGCTGAACGTGTCCCCCACGTTTATAACCGCCGGCTTGTCCACGACGTTGACCTGGAGCTCGATCAACGCCGTCACTGTCAGCATCGACCAGGGGAACGTGACGTACTCCGGGACGCTGAGCGTCTCCCCGGCAACGACAACCACTTACACCCTGACGGCGACCAATGACGCCGGTTCGGTGACCAGGACCGCGAGCGTGACGGTTGGTCCGCCCGACACCACCGCGCCGGTGATCAGCGCCGTCGCAAGCTCGAGTCTGACGAAGTCCGGCGCGACGATCGGCTTTACGACGGATGAGCCGACCCGTCACCAGGTGCAGTACGGGCCAACCATGGCCTACGGCACGACGACGGCACTCGATCCCATGCTCATGACGAGCCACAGTCAGGTCCTCACCGGTCTTGCGCCTGGCACGCTGTATCACTATCGCGCTCTCGCGACCGACGCGTCCGGCAACGTCGGCATGTCCGGAGACTTCGCGTTTTTGACTCCGGTGCCGCCGCCCCTCGCTGCCGGCACGGTCGTGTTCGCTGACGGCAATAGCACCGTGACGGCAGGGCCCTTCAACACGGCCGCGGGCGATCTCGTCG
>JANOZI010000414.1:0-6208 GCA_031429375.1 Acidobacteriota bacterium
CACCGCACGCCACGTTCGCTCTGGCTTTCCGCGACGACGCGCTCGCGCAGCGCCTGCAGCAATCGTGACTTGCCGATGCCGGCTTCGCCGCTGATCAGCACGGCCTGGCCGGTGCCGGCGCGGGCCTGGTCCCAGCGGTTCGCGATCAGGTCGAGCTCCCGTTCTCGTCCGACCAGGGGAACCAGGTCGTCGGTTCCGGCAAGCGGATCGTCGCTGTGGCCGGCGGCATAACGGATCAGGGGCTCGGAAGCTCCGCCGGAGGGCGGCAGGGGTGCGAGCAGCTCGGTTGCGAAGCGGCGATGGACCAGCGATCGCGTGGCCGCGCTGATCACGACGCTGCCCGGCTCCGCCGAGCTTTCGAGTCGAAGCGCGACGTCGAGCGTGGCCCCAAGGGCGGGCTCCGGATGATTCGGGTTGTTCGACACGACCGCCAGGCCGGTGTGCACGCCGGCGCGCAAGCCGACCCGGGCGCCGCTGCCTTGACTGAGCAGCACGGCCGTCTCGGCGACCAGCTCGAGTGCCGCACGCACGGCGCGGCGGGCGTCGTCTTCCTGGGCCGTCGGATACCCGAAGTAGATCAGCACGCGATCGCCGAGCCCTCGCCCAACGGTGCCGCCGTGACTGTCTGCGATCCGCTGCGCCAGCGGCCGCAGCTGCAGCATCCACTCGTAGAAGTTCTCGGGATCGAGTGCCGGCGCGCCAGGCTCCGTACTTGCCACCTCGCAGCAAATGACCGTCAGCTGCCGGCGCTCGGTGCCGGCCGACGAGGCCGGCTGCGCTCTGACGCCCAGATCGATCGTGCCGGTGGAGGTCGGCAGGTTCGTTTGTTCGTCGGAGTAGAGATCCGACAGGCCCGAGCGGTCGATGCGGCTCAGCGTCGCCGCAACCTCCTTGCTGCTTTGGGGTCGCTGGTCCGCGGCTTTCTGCAGCAGCTGAAGGGTGAGATCAGCCAGCGGTTCGGGCACATGTGGATTGATGTCGCGCACGCCCCGCGGCGTGAACGCGCACACCCGCGCCAGCGTTTCCTGCGGGGTGTCGCCGCGGAATGGCGACATGCCGGTGAGCATCTCGTAGAGCAGCGTCCCGAGGGAAAACAGGTCGGAGCGATGATCGACGGTCAGGCCCTGGGCCTGCTCGGGCGACATCGCGTGAAACGTGCCGACGATGGCGCCCTCGGCCGAAATGTCCGCCTCGGTGATGCCGCTGTATCTCTTGGCCAGCCCGAAGTCGAGAATCTTCGCGCGTCCCGCGGCGGTGACCATCACGTTCGACGCCTTCAGGTCGCGATGCACGATGCCCTGCGCGTGGGCTTCGGCCAGGCCTTCGGCGATTTCGCGCATCAGCCCGACCGTCTTCGCCAGCGGCGGCCGTCCTTCCCTCAAGAGACCATCGAGCGTCTGCCCCTCGACCAGTTCCATCACGATCCAGACGCCGTCCTCGTTGTCGACGATGTCGTAGATGTGAACGATGGCGGGATGGTTGAGGCGCGCGGCCATCCGTGCTTCGCGACGGAAACGGAGCGCGGCCGTCGGATCGGGGAAGTTGCCCAGCAGCCGCTTGATCGCCAGGGGCCGTTGCAGCGCTTCGTCGAAGCCGCGATAGACCGTGCCCATGCCGCCGGAGCCAAGCTGTTTCTCGACGCGGTAGTTGCCGACCCGGGAGGGCAACTCAGGACGGTTCATATCGAATCAGCGCAAGTGCGATCGGCTATTGCGGCTTGGGGTCGCGGCCGACGAACCACTTGAAGGCTTCGCGGATCTCGGTCGGCGGAACACGGTGGCCGCCCGGGTACTCGTGGTAGGTGACGTCGTAGCCCTCGGCCTTCAGCTGCGGCACGTACTTGCGCGCCGTCTCGTCGATCGGGATCTGGATGTCTTCCGTGCCGTGGGCGAAAAACAATCGCGGCTTGCCCTGCTTGCGGAACGGCACCATCTGGCCGCCGGCGAGCACGATCACGTAATTGAACGAGTCGCCGTAGGCGAGTCCCATCGACAGCGCGTAGCCGGCGCCGTCGGAGACCCCGCCGAGCGCCACGTGAGAGGTGTCGATATCGACGAGATTGGCGACGTGCCGGTAGGCCGGGCCGAGGTAGCGGACGTCGGCGTCGAAGCCGGGAATCGATCGGCCCCACGTCATGCCGCGCGATTCCGGCGCGATCATCAGCACGCCGAATTCTTCCGCCAGCGGGAACATGCCGCGAATGCCGTCGCCCGACCCCATGAAGCCGTGCAGCATCATCATCACCGGCATCGGCGTGCCGGGCTTGTAGCTTTTGGGCACATAGAGGGTGCCGTCGCGTTCGCCGTCCGCGATGCCGATGCGGCTCTCGCCGTATTTGAAATCGTCTGCCCCGCGGGCTGCGGCGCGGCCGCGCGCCTGCAGTAACCCGACGGCGCCTGCCGCGCCTAACGTGAGGAACCTACGCCGATCCATGGCGGCACGTTATCACGCCGGCCTGTCCTGAGCGAGTCCGGCGGGCGTGCTTCAGCGCGCCCGCTGGGCGAGTCGAGGGGCTGAGTCGCGGCTACTCATCGCCGTCTTCGTCATGATGCGTTTCCTCAGCGACCGACACGCGCGCGAACACGGTGTCGCGGATCTCCGGCGGCGCCAGCTCGTAGGCGACCTGCTCGAGGTCGGCGGGGATTGGCGCGGTGAATTCCATTCGCTCCTTCGTCCGCGGATGCGTGAACGCCAGCCGCTCGGCATGCAGGAACGGCCGCGTCAGCCTCGTCACCGCGCGCAGGGGGTGCGGCACGCGGCGATGCACGCCGCCGTACAACGCATCACCGACAATGGGGTGGCCGATCGCGCTCAGGTGCACCCGAATCTGGTGGGTCCGCCCGGTGGCAATCACCACGCGCAGCAGGGTAACGCCGTGTAAATCACGCGCCCAGGTCACCCGCGTCACCGCATGGCGCGCGCGGCTGGCCTTCGTCGACATCTTGATCCGGACCTTGGGGTCGCGCCCGATCGCCGCCTCGATGCGCTTGCGCTGCTGCACCAGGCCCCACGCCAGCGCCACGTATTCCTTTTCCACCTCGCGGTCGTGGAACTGCCGCGACAGCTCCTGGTGCGCCTCGTCGTTCTTCGCGACCACCATCACCCCCGACGTGCCCTTGTCGAGGCGATGGACGATGCCCGGCCGTTTCTCTCCGCCGATGCCGCTCAGGTCCTTGATGTGGTGCAGCAGGGCGTTCACGAGCGTGCCGCTCGGGTTTCCGGCAGCGGGGTGCACCACCATGCCCGCCGGCTTGTTGACCACGACCAGGTCGGCATCGTCGAACAGGATCTCGAGCGGAATGTCTTCCGCTCGCACGTCGGATGGCCGCGCGTCGGGCAGATCGACCGTGATGACGTCGCCTTCGCGGATCTCGGAGTTGGGTTTCGCCTTCTTGAAGCGCGAATGCGTGACGAGGCCGCTTTCGATCAGGCGCTGGATTTGCGAGCGCGACTGGTCCGCGATCTCGCCGGCCAGGAATCGATCCAGGCGATCGCCTTGATGGTCGGCGTCGGCCGTGAACTCCATCGCTTGCGCCGTTGGCTTGCGTGCCGCGGGCTCGATCGCCGGCTCAGGAACAACGGTCTCGCGTGACGTGCGTCGAACCCTGGTCCCTGGCCCTTTACCCTGGCTCATGCAAACCGGGGTTTGCGCGGACCGCGAGAGCCGGCGGGCTCCGGCGCTTCAGGACGCGCGGGGCGGCTCAGGTACCACAACATGAACACGCTCAGCGGCGCGAGCACCACCGAGATGAACTGCGAGGTCGATAGCGTATTGAAGATCAGCCCGCGATCGTCGCCGCGGAAGAACTCGATCCCGAATCGCAGCACGGCATAGAGGAACGTGAAACTCCAGAACGTGCGGCCGGCGAAATGGCCCCGCCGCTTTTCGAGCAGCAGCAGCGCAACCAGGATGACCAGGCCGGCTGCCGACTCGTACAACTGCGTCGGGTGCAGCGGCACGTTCAGCGGCGTGCCGACGTTGAAGTTGGCCGCAGGATCCGTGAACGTGACGGCCCACGGCACGGTCGTGGGTTTGCCGTAGCAGCAGCCGGCCATCAGGCAGCCGAGCCGGCCCACCATGTAGCCGAGCGCGATGCCGGGCGCGAACAGATCGCCCGAGGTCCACAGCGGCAGCCGGTGCTTCCTGAGCTGATAAATGCAGACGAGAATCGCGGCGATGAGGCCGCCGTAGAACACCCCGCCCGATCGCAGCAGCGTCGTGAAGTCCTGCCAGCTCGACGTGAAATGCCGGAAGTCGAGGATGAACAGCAGCGCCTTGGCGCCGACCAGGGCCGCGATGATGACCCAGATCAGCAGGTCCATGATCCGGCTGCCGTCGATGCCGGCGGCGCGGGCGCGCCTGACCGCCATCCACAAGCCCAGCAGATACGCGGCGGCCAGCAGCACACCGTACGAATAAATAGTGACCGGTCCAGCGTTAAACAGGATTGGATGCACGTCGCCCTAACCTAAGGATATCGAGAATCATGAAAATCACGCCGAAGGTGATGGCAGCGTCGGCGACGTTAAAAGCCCAGAAGTGCCAGCCGTTCCAGTAGGCGTCGACAAAATCGAGCACGTAGCCGGTCCTGGCACGGTCGATCAGGTTGCCGATCGCCCCGCCCAGCACGCCCGCGATGCCGAGGCGCGCCAGTCGATCGCCCAGCGGCACCGTGGCAGCGTACCATGCGACGCCGGCGAGCGCGACCAGCGCGACGAGCGACAGCACCACGGTCTTGAACGGCAGATCGACGCCGTTCAGCATGCCGAACGCCGCCCCGGTGTTGTGGACGCGGGTGAAATCCAGGTAGCCGGGGATGATCACGATGCTGTCGTGCAGGGCGAGTGCCGGGCGCACCATCGCCTTGGTGACCTGATCGAGCACCACGACGATGAGCGCCACGATCATCTCGAGCTTGCGGGTCGCGAGAAACGAAGCCACCGCTACAAGCTCACCGGTTCGGCTAAGGCTTCCACGCACCGCGAGCACAGTCCCGCGCGATCCGGTTCCTGGCTGACTTCGGGCACATAGCGCCAGCAGCGGTCGCATTTGGTTCCGGCCGCCTTGTCAATCGCCACGCTCTCGTCACCTTCTCGCAGCGTCACCTGAGAAACGCCGAGCAACGTCGGGAGAAAATCCTGATAGTGCTGCAGCAGTGTCAGCGCATCGCCCCGAGCGGCCACGCTCGCGTGAGCGGAAAGATTCGCTGCGATCACTTTCTCCTTGCGCATGCCCTCGAGCCGAACATTCACGTCGTCGCGCAGCTTCATCAATGGGACCCATCGTTCGAGCAGTGCCGGGTCCTGCCATCGATCGAGCTCGCGTGGAAACAGCGCCATGTGCACCGAGGCCTCGCGCTCGCCCGGCAACATCCGCCACAACTCATCCATCGTCACCGACAGGATCGGCGCGAGCAGGCGCGCCAGGCCGTCGACGACGATGTACATCGCCGTCTGGCCGGATCGACGGGCCTCGGACCTGGCGCCGAAGGTGTACATGCGGTCCTTCGTCACGTCGATATAGAACGCGCTCAGGTCCACCGTGATCAGGTGGTTGGCGGCCTGGAAGATCCCGGGGTAGTCGTAGTCTTCGTACGCCTTGACGATGCGCTCCGCGGCATCGGCGTATCTGGCGAGCGCCCAGCGATCGATCTCGAGCATCCTGCCCGTGGGCAGGCTGTCTGTTTTCGGATCGAAGTCGTACAGGTTCGCCACGAGCACGCGCAGCACGTTGCGGATCTTCCGGTACGCCTCAACGGTGCGCGCCAGCACTTCCTTGCCGACGCGGATGTCTTCGCGGTAGTCGACCATCGACACCCACAGGCGCAGGATCTCCGAGCCGCTCTGCTTGATGATGTCTTGCGGCGCCACGGTGTTGCCGAGCGACTTCGACATCTTGCGGCCCTGGTCGTCCATCGTGAAGCCGTGCGTCAGCACCTGGTCGAACGGCGCGCGGCCGCGCGTGCCGATGCCGACCAGGAGCGAACTGTGGAACCAGCCACGATGCTGGTCGCTGCCTTCCAGGTAGATGTCGGCCGGCCATTGGTGGTCGGCGCGGAACGGCAGCACGGCTTCATGACTCGAGCCCGAGTCGAACCACACGTCGAGGATGTTGTTCTCGCGCTCGAACTCGGTGCCGCCGCACTCGACGCACGCCAGTCCCGCGGGAACGAATTCCTCGACCGGCCGCTCGTACCAGGCATCGGCG
>JANOZI010000415.1:0-4212 GCA_031429375.1 Acidobacteriota bacterium
GCGTTTGCGTGGGCGCATCCGCGTCACATCCAGTGGATGGATCGCACCGGATGGCGCCAGCCGCTCTCTGGCTGGCTGGGCCACGCGGCGCCGTTCGAGTTCACGCCAGACTACCAGCCCGCCGCCGGCATGGCGCGGTTCACCTGCGGCACGCCGCCGGTGCTGTCGCTGGCAGCGCTCGAGTGCGGTGTCGATACCGTGCTGGCTGCGGAGAACCATGGCGGGCTCGCCGCGATCCGGCAAAAGTCTATCGCGCTCACCGATCTCTTCATCGCGCTCGTCGAATCGCGCTGTGCCGGGTTGGGCCTCGAGCTCGTGACGCCGCGCGACGCCGGCGAACGCGGCAGCCAGGTGTCGTTGGCGCACGCGGCGGGCGCCTATGCCGTCATGCAGGCGCTGATTGCGAGAGGCGTGATCGGCGACTTCCGCGCCCCCGACATCCTGAGGTTTGGCTTGACACCGCTCTACACGCGCTTCGTCGATGTGTGGGATGCGGTCGATCGATTGCACGAAGTGCTGAAAGGCGAGGACTGGCGCGACCCCCGCTTCAACGTCCGCGCGACAGTGACATAGACCCTATCGGAGGAGCCATGAGTTACATCACCACCCGCGACAACGTCAAGCTGTACTACAAGGACTGGGGCAAGGGCCGCCCGGTCGTGATGATGCACGGCTGGCCGTTGTCATCAGCCACCTTCGACGACCTGTCGATGGCGCTGGCCGACGCCGGCCTGCGCGCCATTGCCTACGATCGCCGCGGGTTCGGCCGATCGCAGCAGACCTGGGACGGCTACGACTACGACACCCTGTCCGATGACCTCGCGGCCGTCCTCGAACAGACCGGCGCCCGCGACGCGACCTTGCTGGGTTTCTCGATGGGCGGCGGCGAGGTGGCCCGCTACCTGTCGCGCCACCGCGCGGCGAATGTGAAGCAGGCGATCCTCATCGCATCGATCGTGCCGTACATGTTGAAAACGGCCGACAATCCCAAGGGCACGGATCAGTCGGTGTTCGATCAGGCCGGCGCCGCCATCAAGGCCGACCGCGCGAAATTCTGGGCCGGCTTCTTCAAGGATTTCTACGGCGTCACCGCCACGTCGCAGCCGGTCAGCAACGAAGTGATCGAGTGGTCGTGCGACCTGGCGATGCACGCCAGCCTCAAAGCCACGCTCGCCTGCGCCGGCGCGTTTGCCACCACCGACCTGCGTCCCGACCTCAAGGCCTTCACCGTCCCGACGCTGATCATCCACGGCACCAACGATAAGACCGTGCCGATCGACGCCTCGGCACGCGCCGCTGCGGCCGGCATTCCCAACAGCAAGTTGATCGAATACGAAGGCGGACCGCACGGCCTGCTGGCCTCGCACAAGACGCGAGTCATCGAAGACGTGCTGCGTTTCGTTAAATAACCCAAAAATGCCTGAGCTGCCCGAAGTCGAACGGACGCGGCGAGAGCTCGAGCCGGCCATGCAGGACGCGCGCTTCGAGCGCGTGCTGCTGCGCCGGCCGGACCTGCGCACGCCGTTTCCCCGGCGGTTCGCCGCGCGCCTGCGCGGCCAGAGCGTGGTGCGGGTCGCTCGCCGCGGCAAATACCTGCTCGTCGAGTTGTCGTCGGGCGACACCCTGGTGATGCACCTCGGCATGTCCGGCGCCTTTAACGTTGAAACCGGCCCATCATCAGCACGCGCTGAAGCCGAGCGGCACGATCACGTCGTGTTCGAGATGTCGCCGAGCGCGACCATCACCTTCAACGACCCGCGGCGCTTTGGTTTCATGGACCTGGTGACGCGAAAGGCCATGGCGGGTCACGCCGCGCTAGGCAAGCTCGGCCCCGAACCGCTGTCTCCTGAATTCGATGGCGCCGCGCTCGCCCGCGCCTGCACAGGCAAGAAGACCTCATTGAAAGTCGCGTTGCTCGACCAGCGGGTCGTCGCCGGCATCGGCAACATTTACGCGAGCGAAGCGCTGCATCGTGCCGGCCTATCGCCGCGCCGGCGCGCATCGACCATCGCGACGCGGGCCGGTGCGCCGCTCGCGAGCGCCGTCCGCCTGGCGGGTGCCATCAAGGCCGTTTTGATCGATGCTATCGAGCGTGGCGGATCGTCCGTGACGACCCGCGGCCCGCGCTTCCGCGTCTACGAGCGCGAGGGTAAGCGCTGCTTGACGAAGGAATGCCGCGGTACCATCAAACGCCTCACACAGATGGGGCGATCGACGTTCTTCTGTCCGGCCTGTCAAACATGACGTTCGTCGTGGCCGTCGTGCGGTCGTGGCGTCTTTTCGATGGATTCAACAACTTTCTACTATTGGACATGAGACCGCCTCTACCTATTCAATATCGTCATGAATAACGCCGACATCGCGTGGATGCTGATGGCCACGGCGCTGGTGCTGTTGATGACGCCGGCGCTCGCGTTCTTTTACGGCGGCCTCGTGCGCTCGAAGAACGTGCTCAACACCATGATGATGAGCTTCGTTGCGCTCGGCCCGGTCGCCGTGGTGTGGGCCCTTCTCGGTTACTCCCTCGCGTTTGCGCCCGGCAACGGAGCGATCGGATCGCTCGCCTATGCCGGCCTGCGCGGCGTCGGCATGGAGGAGCACGGCTCGATTCCGCATCTGCTGTTCATGGTCTTTCAGGGCACCTTCGCGATCATTACGCCCGCGCTGATCTCAGGCGCCGTCGTCGAGCGCATGCGGTTCAAGGCGTACTTGGTCTTCATCCTGTTGTGGGTGGTCGCGGTCTACGCGCCGGTCGCGCACTGGGTCTGGGGCGGCGGCTTCCTGGCGACCATGGGGGCGCTGGATTTTGCGGGTGGTGCGGTGGTGCATGTCAATGCGGCGACGGCGGCGCTGGTGGCGGCGATGGTCGTGGGCCCGCGCAAGGATTACGGGCGGCACGCGATGCTGCCGCACAACGTGCCGTTCGCGATGCTCGGCGCCGGGCTGCTGTGGTTTGGATGGTTCGGCTTCAACGCTGGCAGCGCCCTGTCGGCGGGACCGACCGCGGCGCTGGCGTTCACCAATACCCTGCTCGCGCCTGCGGCCACGCTGGCGATCTGGACCATGTTCGATCTGCTGCGCGGTGGCGCCGCGACCGCCGTCGGCGCCGCCACCGCCATCGTGGTCGGCCTCGTCGTCGTCACGCCCGCGGCCGGCTTTATCAGCCCGCTCTCGGCCATCGTCATGGGCGCGCTCGGCGCCGTGCCGAGCTACTTTGCGCTGATCTATCGCGCCAAGACCAAGCTCGACGATTCACTGGATGTGGTCGCCGCGCACGGGCTGGGCGGCGCGACCGGCGCCATCCTGACCGGCGTGTTTGCCGATGCGGCGTGGAGCGGCGGCCCGAGCGGCCTGATCGCGGGTCATCCGGGTCAGGTCCTGACGCAGGCCGCCAGCGTGCTGATTGTCCTGGCCTATAGCGGCGGCGCAACGTTCCTGATCCTCAAGGCCCTCGCGCTGGTGATGCCGCTCAGGATCACCGGCCGGGTCGAGGGCGTCGGCCTCGACGTGACGCAGCACGGTGAAGAGGCGTACACCGCCGGCGATGGTGCGATTCTCGTCAGGCCGAAGGAAGCGTCGATTTCTCACGGCGTCGCCGACGTCGCCGTTGCGCGGAGCGGAGGCGGGTTATGAAACTGATCGTCGCTATCATCCGGCCGGAGCAGCTGAGCGACGTGCTCGAGGCGCTCTTTCACGCCGAGGTGCGCGGCGTGACGATCAGCCGCGTGCAGGGGCATGGCGGCGAGATCGAGCATGTCGAGAACTACCGCGGCACCAGCGTAAAGATGGCGCTCGCCGAGAAGGTGCGGCTCGAGATCGGCGTCTCGAATCACTTCGTGCAGCCGACCATCGACGCCATCCTGAGCTCCGCCCGGACCGGCGAAGTCGGCGACGGCAAGATCCTGGTGCTGCCGATCGAAAAGATCTACCGCATTCGAACCGGTGAGCAGGATCAAGACGCCGTCACGCCGGTGCATTCCGAGACGTGACCGGGCCAGGGACGCGGAAGCCGAGCCCGCCACCCATCAGTTTTTTAGACAGCTAAGATAAATAGATTGCGCTTTTGTTATGCATGGAGTTTCTCTCTAATAAGCCCGTAGAGAGCGCGCCATGGACGACGAAAGTGACCAGCGGGGCTTGTATCGGTCGAGTGATGAGCACGACGCCTGCGGCGTCGGTTTCGTCGCGCACATCAAGGGCGTTCGCTCGCAT
>JANOZI010000416.1:0-3332 GCA_031429375.1 Acidobacteriota bacterium
CGTCGGCGAGGGCCAGCACGACCGGACCCGCCGCGATTTTCGGATCCGCCTTTACCGCGTGCAGCACCGCGGGGAACGCGACGCCGAGCAGGCACGCCACGATCATCGACGCCGCGATCGCCGCGGCGATGGTGCCCGCCACCGTCGGCTCGCCGCGCCAGATGAACACGACGCTTCCCACCACCGCGCCGCACGCCAGTCCCAGCAGCGTCGCCGTCCGCAGTTCCTTCCACAACGCGACCATCAGCCGCTTCAAGACGAATGGCCCATCCGTCAGGCTCTGCATCGTCAGGGTCACGGCCTGCATGCTCACGCTTTCGCCCAGCGCGAGTACGATCGGGATGAACAGCGCCAGCACGACGACCTCCGCCAACAGGCGCTCGTAGCGGCTCGCGATGAACGCGGCGAGCAAACCGCCGGCGACGTTGGCCAGCAGCCACGGAAAGCGATCCTTGAACGCCGACCACGGCGATCGCTGCGCGGTGCCGTGCACGCCGATCAACTGGAAGATGTCGTCGTAGGTCCGCCGCGCCAGGTCGATCACCTCGTTCGTGAACAGGCTGACGTCGACGACGCCGACCAGCCGCCCGCCGCTGTCGACCACCGGGAACGCGAGCAAACGGCGGGTCGCGAAGTACTCGCTCGCGATCAGCACCGTCGCCCAATCCGGGATCGCCACCACGTTCTCGACCATCACTTCCGACACTTTGTGTTCCGGCTCGGCGCTCAGCAGGCGGCGCGTCGGCACGACGCCGACCAACCGGTTCTCGTTATCAACGACGTAGAAATAATGGATCGAGCTTTGTAGGGTCGATGTCCGGATCAGGGTCATCGCGTCCTGGATCGTCAGTTCGGGCTTGAGCACCACGAGGGCCGGCCGCGCCAGCGGCAGGATGTGCTCGTGGAGTTGGGCCGCGGAAAGGGGGGCCTGCATGGTCATACGATAGTAGCCGCGGTCCGTGCGGCCCGCGCTTTCCTACACAAAGAAGTCGAGCCTGAGGTCAGCTTCGCCGACCGCGGGGTCGCGATAGCCCGAGAAGTCGGTTACGCCAGCCTCGCGCAGCACGTCTTCGTCGATCAGAAACCGTCCCGTGACGTCCCGGCTGGGCCGCGTGAGCACCCAATGCGCGGCGTCCGCCATGATGGCCGGCGAGCGCGTCATCTTTCGTGCCGCCTGCCCGGCGATCAACCGGATGGCCTCGGTATCGATCGTGGTGCGCGGCCAGAGCGCATTGACCGCAAGGCCTTGCGCGCGGAACTCTTCCGCCATCCCGAGTACGCACAGCGACATGCCGAACTTGGCCATCGTGTACGCCACGTGCGGCGCAAACCACCTGGCGTCGACGATCGATGGGAGCGGCGGCGCGAGGTTGAGGATGTGCGGGTTGGCCGATTTCAGCAGGTGCGGAATGGCCTTCTGCGAGCAGAGGAACGTCCCGCGCGTGTTGACCTGGTGCATCAGGTCGAAGCGCTTCATCGGCGTCTCGAGCGTGCCGGTCAGGCCGATCGCCGAGGCATTGTTCACGAGGATGTCGATGCCGCCGAAGCGGTCGACGGCGGCCGTGATCGCCGCCTCGACCTGGGCTTCATCACGGATGTCGGCCTGCACCGCGAGCGCCTGGCCTCCGGCGTTCTCGACATCGGCGGCCGCGGTATGGATCGTCCCCGGCAATTTCGGATGCGGCGCCGTCGTCTTTGCGGCAATCACAATGTTGGCGCCATCGGCGGCGGCGCGCAGCGCAATGGCGTGGCCGATGCCGCGCGAGGCGCCGGTGATGAAGAGGGTCCTGCCGCGTAAGGTCATGGGATGGTTATACTCCACGCGTCATGAGCGCACGAGATGTCGTTACGAACCTTCGCGAACTGGCGGCCCTCACCTCCACGCCTGATGGCGCACAACGCCTGGCCTGGGGACCGGTATGGCGCGAGGCGCGGCATTGGTTCAACGGCAAGCTGGCCGCGCTTGGCATTCAGCCCGAGCTCGATGCCGCCGGCAACAGCTGGGCGACCCTGCCGGGCGAGTCGCAGCGGACCGTGATCATCGGCAGCCACCTGGATTCAGTGCCGAATGGCGGATGGCTCGACGGCGCGCTCGGCGTGATGGCCGGCCTCGAAGCGCTGCGGATGTTCAAGGCGCGACGGCCGCCGGTCACGATCAAAGTGGTCGACTGGGCCGACGAGGAAGGCGCGCGATTCGGCCGCAGCCTGCTTGGCTCGTCGGCGGCGAGCGGCAGCTTGAACGTCAGCGAGGTCGAGCACCTGGTCGACAAATCCGGCACGCGGCTGGTCGAAGCGCTGCTCGAGAACGGCGTTGACCTGATGCGGATGCACGAGTCGCAGACGTTCCTGAAGGCGATCGACGCGAAGGCGTATCTCGAGCTGCACATCGAGCAGGGACCGGTGCTCGAGGCCATGAACAAGCCGACGGGGGTCGTGGTCGGCACGTTCGGCGTCGAGCGTCATGTGCTGCGCTTCACCGGCCAGGCGGCGCATTCCGGCTCCACGCCGATCCCGATGCGCCGCGATGCGTTCCTGGCCGCGGCCGAAAGCGCGCTGGCCTTCAGGGCCATTGCGACCAGGCACACCACCCCCGACGCGCGCGTCGTGTGCACGGTGGGAACGGTGAAGGTCGAACCAGGCATCGTGACCGCGGTGCCCGGCGTCTGCGAGATCTCGCTGGATCAGCGCGCGCTCGACGGCCCGGTGCTGGCGCGGATGCTGGCCGAGGCGCGGGAGGCCGCCGCCGCCGCCGCGAAGAACAACAATGTATTGGTCGAATGGAAGCGGGTCTGGCAGATCGAGCCGCGCCCGTTCGATGCGGGGTTGATTGCGCTCTGCAGCGACGCGGTGCGCGAGGTCACCGGCGATGCGCCGCAGCTGCCGTCCGGGCCGCTGCACGATGCCGCGGAGATGGTGCCGCACATGCCGGTCGTGATGATGTTTGCGTACTCATCGAACGGGCTGTCGCACTGCAAGGAGGAAGACACGCCTGGCCCGCAGCTGGAGAAGACGATTGAGGCATTCTTGAGGCTGGTGGAGAAGACGGTCGCCGGCGCCTGACGGCGTTTGTCCGCAGATTACGCAGATTACGCAGATGCAAGATCGGTCCTGGGAGGGACCCGCGTCACCGGGCTCCGCCCGGCTAACGTCGGCGACGTATCGGCAAGATCAAGAGAGCTACTAGCCCAGAGACCCAGCTCTCTTGCTCTCGCCGCCACGTCGCCGACCGGCCCTACGGGCCGCCGCCGGTCCGCACAGATCAAATTCTGCAACGCCGAAACACGGTTCCTGTTGTAGTAACTGCGATCGCAATCGCCGCAAAGTCACGAATT
>JANOZI010000417.1:0-6576 GCA_031429375.1 Acidobacteriota bacterium
CGACCTTCTCAATGCGCATCGAGCCGGCGCCGAGTGTCGAAGCGCCGATCGTGTTCGCCGGCTACGGCCTGCAAGTGCCTGAATCGAAGCACGACGATCTCGCCGGGCTGGATCTCAAAGGCAAGAACGTGCTGCTGCTGACCGGCGGGCCGTCGAGCATTCCCGGACCACTGCTGGCTCACTATCAATCCATCCGCTGGGAGTACCTCAAGAAGGCCGGCGCCGTCGGCGTGTTCTCGATCCAGAACCCGAAAGGGCAGGACATCCCGTGGGATCGATCGAAGCTGTCGCGCTTCATGCCTGCCGTGGCCATTGCCGATCCGGCACTGGACGAAACACTGGGGCAGCAGACGGCCGTCACGATCAATCCCGCGCGCGCCGAACGCTTCTTCACCGGATCGGGCCACACGTTCAAAGAGCTGCTCGCGCTCTCGAACGACGGCAAGGTCTTGCCGCGGTTCGCGATACCGGCCACCGCGCGCGTGAAGGTGGCGATCGATGCGAAGACCATCGAGTCCGACAACGTGATCGGCATCCTGCGCGGCACCGATCCGAAGCTCAGGGCCGAATCGGTCGTGGTCTCGGCCCATATCGATCACGTCGGCGTGGGCGAGCCGATCGCAGGCGACAGCATCTACAACGGCGCGATGGATAACGCGTCGGGCATTGCCACCCTGATCGAAACGGCCGCCGCGGCCGCGGCCCACGGAGGCGCCAGACGCTCCATCGTGTTCGCGGCGGTCACCGCCGAAGAGAAGGGCCTGCTCGGCTCGCGCTATTTCGCGAACCGGCCGACCCCCCAGGCCGGGACCATCATCGCCAATCTCAACACCGACATGTTCCTGCCGCTGTTTCCGCTGAAGAGCCTGGTGGTGCAGGGCCTCGAAGAGTCGGACCTCGCCGACGACCTCAAACGCGTGGCCCGGCCGCTTGCGCTCGAGGTGCTCTCCGATCCTGAGCCGGCCCGCAACGCCTTCGTGCGCAGCGATCAATACAGCTTCATCAAGACCGGCGTGCCCGCGCTCTCGCTCAAGGTGGGGTTCGTCAAGGACTCGCCAGAGCACCAGATCGTCCTGAAGTGGCGCAACGAGCGGTATCACGCGCCGAGCGACGACCTGAATCAGCCGATCGATCGCAAGGCCGCCGAGGATTTTGGGAAGGTGTATGTAGCGCTGGTCGAGGCGGTCGCGAACCGCACAACGAGACCGCAGTGGAACGGCGAAAGCTTTTTCAAACGGTTCGCGAAATAAAAGTGCGTACAGTGCGTACGGTTCCAAAAGTGCGTACAGTGCACTTTTTGCACGCGGCACAAAAGCACCGTACGCACTCCAGGAACTGTACGCACCGTACGCACTTTATTTAGACGACATTGCCTTCGCCGCGGGTGACTCGCTGAGCGAAGCGGTCGAGCGAAAACGGTCTTACATCGAAATGCGGATCTCGCGCGGCAATGAGATCCGCGAGAATCCGCCCGGCCGCCGGCGCGTGCTGGAAGCCGTGGCCGCTGAAGCCGGCGATCGTAAAGAAGCCATCGACATCGCTCGACGGCCCGATGATCGGGTTGTGGTCGGGCGTCATCTCGTAGAGGCCCGCCCACGCGTGCGACACCGCGGCGTCGCCGATCGCAGGCAGGCGCCGCATCGCCACGTCGATCACCTTGGGGAGGAAATCCCATCGCACCGTGATGTCGAACCCCGGCCGCTCGTCCGGGTCGCCCATCCCGAACAGCAGCCCGCCGCCCTCGCGATGAAAGTAGAAGGTGGTCTCGAAGTCGATCACCAGCAGCTTCGAGCGCGGCACCTTACCGGCGTTGGCCGGGTCGTCCCACGACCCGCCGGCCGGCGGCGACGCAATGAAGATGTGCCGGCGTTCGGGCTCGACCGGCACGTCGACGCCGAGCAGGCGGCCGATCGATTTCGCCCACGGACCGGCGGCGTTGACGACGACGGGCGTAGCGATGTTGCCGCGCGAGGTCCGCACTTCGGCCACGCGATTGCCGTCGAGGCGAATGCCGGTGACCTCGGTCTCGCGGACGATCTCGACGCCGCCGGCGTGCGCGCCCTTCGCAAATCCCATGGTCACGCCGTTCGGATCGGCGACGCCGTCGGCGGGGCAATAGGTGGCGCCCTTCACCCCGGTGACGTCGAGTCCGGGTGCAAGCGCCGCCGCTTCCTTTGGCGACAGCCAGCGCACGTCGACGCCGTGCCGCTTTTGCAGCTCGACGTTTTTCAAGAACGCCGCGACGTCCGCGGTTCTCGACAACAGGAACAGGTAGCCGTCCTGGTGGAAGTCGATCGGCGTGCCCACGATCGCCTCGAAGTTGGCGATCATCGCGATCGACTCGATCGACATCTCGATGTTGGCCGAGTGGGAGAACTGATGCCTGACGCCCCCCGCATTCTTGCCCGTGGAGCCGGTCGCCAATTGCGGCTCACGCTCGATCAGGACGACATTCGTGATGCCGCGCTGCGCCAGATGCCAGGCCACACTGCAGCCCATGCAGCCGCCGCCCACGATCACCACGTCCGCCGCCGTTTTCATCTCCTCAAAACTGTAGTCTGAAAAACCTAAGAACAGTTTCCAGTTTCCAGTTTCCAGAGTGCTTCTTGTTAACCGGCAACTGGCAACTGGCAACTGAGACAAACATATACTTGGGCGATTGTTCGAGAAACGCATGGAGGCTGTGATGAAGAAACTGCTTGGCGCGGTGGGTCTGGCCGTGGTCGCGGCGGTGGCGGGCGCACTCGCACAAGCGCCGGCGGCCGGCCGCGGCGTGCGCGTCGAGGTCTCGTTTCCCGCGAGCGTCCACGCCGGCCCGGTGACCGGCCGGGTCTACGTGATGGTGTCGCGCACCAACGACCGCGAGCCCCGCCTGCAGATCGGCCGCACCGGCACGCCGTTCTTCGGGCGTGATGTCGAGAAGCTCAACCCCGGCCAGACCGCCATCATCGACGTGACCGACCTCGGCACGCCGGTCGCCAGCCTTCGCGATTTGCCGCCGGGCGACTACTTCGTGCAGGGCTTCGTCAACATCTACTCCGAGTTCAAGCGCGCCGACGGCCACGTCGTGTGGATGCACGACGACCAGTGGGAAGGGCAGCGCTGGAACGTGTCGCCAGGCAACCTCTACAGCGATCCGCAGCGCGTCCACATCGACGCCTCGACCGAGTCGATCAAGCTGTCGGCCTCGAACACCATTCCGCCGGTGCAGGTGCCGGCCGACACGGCGTGGGTGAAGCGCTTCAAGATGCAGAGCCCGCTGCTGACGAAGTTCTGGGGCCGGCCGATCTACCTTGGTGCCACGGTGTTGCTGCCGCGCGACTACGAGACGTCCACCGTGCAGTACCCCGTGCTCTATCGCCAGGGCCATTTCGGGCTCGGCGCGCCGCTCGGGTTCCAGGAAGGCAATGAGATCACCACGGCGTGGCTGCGCGATGACTTCCCGCGCATGCTCGTCGTCACGCTTCAGCACCCGGCGCCGTATTTCGACGACAGCTACGCCGTGAACTCGGTGAACGTCGGCCCGTACGGCGACGCCATCATCCAGGAGCTGATGCCGGAAGTGGAGAAGCGCTTTCGTGCGATCGGCCAGCCGTGGGCGCGCATCACCGATGGCGGCTCGACCGGCGGCTGGATTTCGCTGGCGCACCAGATTCTCTATCCCGATGTGTACGGCGGCGTATGGTCGTACTGCCCGGATTCGGTGACGTTCAGCGACGTCGAGGGCATCAACATCTACAAGGACGACAACGCGTTCTACCGGAAGATCGACTGGCGGACGGTGCCGATCATCAACACGCGCGAGGTGAACGGGCACGTCCGTCTCACCTCGGAGCAGCGCAATCACATGGAGCTCGTCAACGGCACGAAAGGCCGATCGGGCGAGCAGCTCGATATCTGGTCGGCGGTGTTCGGGCCGCTCGGCAAAGACGGCTACTTCGAGCCGCTGTTCGACAAGCGCACCGGCGTGATCAACCGCGCGGTCGCCGACTACTGGCGCGAGCACTACGACCTGCTCGAGTACCTCAAGAGGAATTGGAACACGGTCGGCCCGAAGCTGGTGGGCAAGGTCCACGTCTACACCGGCACGATGGACAACTTCTTCCTCAACAACTCGACCCGCGAGCTCGATGACTGGATGAAGACGACGCAGAACCCGCACTACGAAGGCTTCTTCCTCTATGGCGATGGCAAAGGCCACTGCTGGCAGGGCCCCGAAACGACGGCCGAGCGCCTGAAGCAGATGGCCGCGCACATCGCTCGCCAGAAACCGGACGGCATGACCACGCCCTGGTGGAGGTACTAGTGGCGTGTACCGTTGCCGTCGGTGCGCGCATGCCGTCGGCGCGGAAGCGCCAAAATGCTCCCCTCCGTGCACACCGTGGTAGAACGTTCGTATAGCGTTCTGCCACACAGTCAGGAGGGGTCTATGGATCTGCAAACCGGTGCGCGCGTCAGGAGATTTGAATCCGTCGAGATGGCGGCGGTCGCGGTTATCGTGCTGGCGAGCGTCGTCCAGAGCTTCTTCTTGTACCGGCTGGTGCCGGTGCTCGCGTCCCTTTATGCGGGTGCCGGGGAGCCAGTGTCGCTGCGCCTTCGTGTCTATATTGCTCTTTGCAACTGGTCCCTGATTCTCGTTCCAGTGGTGCTGGTGGTGTGGATGGGCTTTCAGATCGCAGGACGGCCATTGCCCGCGGCCATCCGCCGGAGAGTGTTGATGGTGGTGGCTGCCCTCGCCGGACCGGTCACCATCGCCGGGCTTTATTTCATGGCTGAAGACAGCCTGATGCAGGCGATGAGATTGAGCACGGCCCTCAACGCCTCGGTGCAAGTGTTCGACCGCGATCTGTCGGCCGCGTACCTGGCGTCTGGTGATCCCGACCAGGTCATTGCCTTGCTCGAGCCGAAGGTTGGCCGCGATGACTACGCCCGCAACATCCCGTGGGGAGCGCCGGGCCTTTCCTTTCAACTCGCCGAAGCGTACCGAGCGAAAGGCGACATGCCGGCCGCGCGGCGTTTCTACCTCCGCGCCCAGCAGGCCGCGGTCGGGTTCGACGAAGTGCTGACGCCGCGCATGATGGACCGGCAGGCGCGATGGCAGGCTCAGTTCGGCGTCGACTTCGACTTTTGGTTCCCAAACGCGTCGGAGATGAAAATACTGCCCGACCGGATTCGCGCGGTCTCTCAACAGCGGCTCGATCAGCTTTCGAGGTAGGCCAAGGGGAATGATTCAAGCCGCGCTGCTCTCGGTGCTGCTCGACGAAGCCTCGGTGCGCAGCATTCACGCCGCGATGGCCGCGCGCCATGTCACATGCGCGCAGGTCGTGCGCCATTACCTCGATCGCATCGATGCGTATGACGATCGCGGGCCGGGTCTGACGGCGATTATCGCTGTCAACCCGCGTGCGATGGCGACGGCCGCGGAGATGGATCGCCTCGACGCCGCGACGCGCGCCCGCCGGCCGCTGCACTGCATCCCCGTGGTGCTGAAAGACAACTTTCACACCGCTGACATGCCGACCACCGGCGGGTCGGTGACGTTCGCGCACCTGCAGACGCCGGACGATGGGTTCGTGGTGAAGAAGTTGAGGGAGGCGGGCGCGATCGTGATCGCGAAGGCGAATCTTCACGAGCTGGCGCGCTCGGGCACGACCATCAGCTCGCTCGGCGGGCAGACCCGGAACCCGTACGACTTGACGCGCACACCCGGTGGATCGAGCGGCGGAACCGGGGCGGCGATTGCGGCCAACTTCGGCGTGCTCGGCACCGGCAGCGACACCGGCCAGTCGATTCGATCGCCGTCGTCTGCCAACAGCCTGGTGGGCCTGCGCGCGACGCGCGGGCTGGTGAGCCGCAACGGCGTGATGCCGTTCAGCACCACGCAAGACGAGGCGGGGCCGATCACGCGGAGCGTCGAGGATGCGGCGCGGATGCTCGACGTGATGGCGGGGTACGATCCCGGCGACCCCATCACCGCGTTCAGCACCGGTCACGTGCCGGCCACGTATACCGCGTCGCTCACTGCGGCCGGGTTGAAAGGCGCGCGCATCGGCCTGCTCACGGATTTCGTCGGCACCGAGCCGATCCACCAGGATGTCAACCGAGTCGTCGACGCTGCCGTCGTCAAGATGACGGCGATGGGCGCGACGATTGTTCGCGTCAGCATTCCGGATCTGGACGCGCTGACGCGGGGCTTGAGCCTGATGAGCTTCGAGTTCAAGGCCGCCTTCGACGCCTATCTGGCGGGTCTCGGGCCGGCCGCGCCGGTCAAGTCGCTCGCCGAGTTTCTGGCGCGCGGTGAGTTCCACCCGTCGATGCGCCGCGGGCTGGAGGGCGATCAACAAGTCGTCAACGGGACCTCGTCGCCGGAATATCAGCAGATGATCAACCGGCGCAACCTGCTGCGCCAGGCGGTGATGACGGTGATGGCGGCGAACCGGCTCGACGCGATTCTGTATCCGCATCAGAAGCGGCTGGTGGTGCCGATCGGTGAGGACCAGGCCGACCGCAACGGCGTACTGGGGAACAGCACCGGCTTCCCGGCACTGACGTTCCCCGGCGGTTTCTCGCCGCCCA
>JANOZI010000418.1:0-3575 GCA_031429375.1 Acidobacteriota bacterium
CATATAATTCAGGCCGCGTGATCGGACAGGCGGCCTCACCTACACGACGACTGGCCCTGGCCGCGGTCTTTGTCGCGGCAACGGCGGTGACCGCGCTCGACTACGGCCTCGGCCCGGGCGACGCCGCGCTCCAGGCCCGGCGCGACATCCACCGCGGCATTCTCGATCAAACGACGCGGGCGCCCGATCGGTATCGGGTGCTGGCGCCGGCCCTGATCGAAGTTCCGGCGCGGGTGTTGTCGCGGTTCATGCCGTACGACTCCGCGTACGACCGTGCCTCGGTCGTGTTCTATCTGCTCGCGATGGCCGCGTTGGTGGCGTCACAGTACGCGTATCTGCGGGTCTGGTTTACCGCCGACCAGGCCTTGGTCGGCGCGCTGCTCGTCGCCTGCACCCTGCGCATCACGATCCGGCAGCACGACTACGCGCCCTCGTCGTATCTCGAGCCGAGCTTCTTCGCGCTGGCGTTGCTGGCAATCCTGCACGGCCGGCGCGGCTGGTTTGCGCTGCTGGTCGCGGTCGCCACCTTGAATCGTGAGACCGCGATCTTCCTCATCGCGCTCTTCGCCGTTACCCAGCCGTTGAACAAAGACACGGTGAAGGCGGTCGCGGCCTGCTTCGCGATCTGGCTGGTAATTTTCGCGGGGCTTCGCGTCCTCGGCGGCGATGCCGAGCGCTACTGGACGCTCGGCCTCGTCTTCCGCACCAACGTTTCACAACTGTGGCTCGCCGCCTTCAACATCACGGTGTTGCTCGGCGCGTTCTGGATCTTCGCGCTGTTAGGCTTGCCGCGGGCGCCGGCGTTCGTCCGCCGCAGTGCGCTCGTCATTCCGGCCTATCTCGCGGTCGTGGCGATCTGGGGAATCTGGTGGGAGGTGCGGCTGCTGATGCCGCTGTATCCGCTGGTGCTGCCGCTGGCGTTGTCGTACCTGTTCGAACCCCATTCCGACGCTCAACTGGCGACGCCCGTGACCGCATGACCGCCACCGGCAAAGGCAGGCTTTCAGGGTGGCAGCTGGCAGCGGTACTCGTCACCGCGATAGCCGTCAACGCATCCGATTACAGTTTCCTCGTACCGCTCCAGCAAGTGAGGATCGATACGCATCGATCGATCATCGCAGGCAACGCCGCGGCGCCGCGCCGGCACCAGGTCCTGGTGCCCTACCTTCTGGATCCGCCGATTCGCGTGCTCGCCACGATCATGCCGCCCGACAAGGCGTTGACGCGCGTGTATGCCGCGTATCATCTGGCGGCCCTCACGCTGCTGCTCGCCGCGCTGTTCTTGTATCTTCGCGCGTGGTTCAGCCCCGAGCAGGCGTTAGTCGGAGCGCTAATTGTGGGCAGCGCGATTCGAGTCGTGCTGAGGCCCGGCGAGTATTGGGACCTGTCGTCCATCCCGGAGAGCAGCGTCTTTGCACCGGCGTCGCTTCTCGAACCGACGTTGATTGCGATCGGCCTCCTGCTGATGCGGACCGGACGCCACTGGTTGCTGGCCGGGCTCGTCGCCATTGCGGCGGCCAACAGCGAGGCGGCCGCGCTCCTGCCCGTGTTATTCGTCGCAACGCGCCCGTTGACGCGCGACCGGATCGCCGCGGCGCTGGGCTACGCGGCGATCTGGATCGCCGTGACCCTCGGATTGCGCGTGGCCATCGGCGGCGACCCGTTTCCGCCCGAGATCGGCCAGGCTTTGAGCGAGAATCTGCGGCACCTGCCGTCGTTGGCGATCAACCTCGCGTTGTTTCTCGGCCTGTTCTTCTTGCTCATCCCGATCGGGTGGCGGCGGACACCGGAGTTTGCGCGGCGAGCGACCATCGCGATCCCGATCTACCTGATCGCGGTTGCCGCGTGGGGCTACTGGTGGGACGTGCGGAACCTCACGCCGCTTTACCCGATCCTGCTGCCGCCGGCACTCGCGGCCTTGTTCCCGCCACGCGAGCTCGCGGAACTTCCGCCTTCGCGCGAAGCGCTACGGCGGACAAGAAAGTTCCGCGCTACATCCGTGACGGCCGCACCGGCGTGATGGGCGTGAACCGCGTTCGCGTCTTGATCTTCGCCGGACTCCTGGTCCTGTTCGCCGCCATCGTCCGCACGGCGTGGGTCGGAGACGATGCCTACATTACGTTCCGGACGGCGGACAACATCGTGCACGGGTACGGGCCGGTGTGGAACGTCGGCGAGCGGGTGCAGAGTTTCACGCATCCATTGTGGCTGGCGATCGTCACCGTGTTCTTCGCGGTCACCGGCGAGCCGTACTACACGTCGATCGTGCTGAGCCTCGCCCTGTCGATCGCCACTGTGGTGCTGTTGATTCGCTCCGTTGCCCCAACTCCGATGGCCGCGCTCATCGGTATTGCCGCCCTCGTCTCATCCAAGGCGTTCGTCGACTATTCGACATCGGGCCTGGAAAATGCGCTGAGCCATTTGCTGATCGTGATGTTCGCGTGGCGGTGGTGGGTCGAAGACAGTGGTGAAACGAGGCTGCGGCACCTGTCGGCGCTGGCCGCTCTCTGCATGCTCAACCGGCTCGACCTCGTGCTGCTGGTCGGCCCGGCCGTGATGGTTGACGCCTGGCGTATGGGCCGATCGGCGTGGCGCCCGATGGCAATCGGACTGTTGCCGCTGGTGTTGTGGGAAGCGTTCTCGATGTTCTACTACGCGTCGCCGGTGCCGAATACCGCCTATGCGAAGCTGAATATCGCCACACCGTTGGGCGAGCTCGCGCTTCGCGGACTGAACTACCTTCGCAGGACCGCCGAGGGCGACCCGGTCACGATCCCGGTGATGTTGCTTGCGGCCGCCGTCGGAGTCACGGCGAATCGGCGCGCCGGCTGGCCGCTCGTGGCCGGCGTGGTCTTGACGGTGCTTTACCTCTTCCGCATCGGAGGCGACTTCATGATGGGCCGCTTCCTGACGGCGCCCTTCGTGATGAGCGTCGCGATTCTCGCTCGCGGGCCGTGGCCGCGCGAGCGGCGCTCGGGCGCGATCACGGCGGCGGCGCTGGTCGTGCTTGGACTGGCGGCGCCGTGGGAGCCTGCGGCGCTCAGCGGCTACGGCTACGCGCGTCTCGAGAATCTGCTGCACGGCCGCTGGACTGCTACGCCGCGAGACGAGAGCAGCTCCATCACCCGGTACGGCATCACGGATGAGCGGCGTTACTACTACGAGTCGACGGGGCTGCTCAAGAGCCGCCCGGGCCATCCACGGCCCGACCATCCGAATGCCGAGGACGGCCGTGCCCTTCGCGCCGGCTCGGCGCGGGTCGTAGTCAGGGAAGGCATCGGGTTCGTCGGGTACTTCGCCGGCCCCGCCGTGCACATCGTCGATCCGTATGCGCTGAGCGACCCGCTGCTGTCGCGCCTGCCGGCGATCCCGGGATCGCGCACCGGCCACTACCTGCGCGACATCCCCGCGGGTTACCTCGAGTCGCTGGAGTCGCACACGAACCAGTTTGCCAATCCGGATCTGTCGGCGTTTTACGATCGCCTGCGCGTCGCCGTCGCCGGCCCGCTGTGGGGCCGGTCTCGCGTGATGACCGCTGTGGCACTCATGGCCGGACGCTACGATCACTACTTGCG
>JANOZI010000419.1:0-4432 GCA_031429375.1 Acidobacteriota bacterium
TCATCCTGTGGACCCGCGTGACGCCGAAGTCGCCGGGCGGCGCGGAGACCGTGTCGTGGCAGATCGCGCGCGACCCGAAGATGGCGCAGGTGGTATCGCGCGGCGAGGTGCAAACCGGCGCGGCGCGCGATTTCACGGTGAAGGTTGACGTCACGGGCCTCGCCGCGGGAACACCGTACTACTACCGCTTCGAATCGATCGGCGCGCGGTCGGCGATCGGGCGCACGCGCACCTTGCCCGCGGCGGGCGTGGCGCGCATTCGTCTCGGCGTCGTGTCCTGCTCGAATCTGCCGCAGGGCTACTTCAATGCCTACGCGTGCCTCGCGAAGCGGCCCGACCTCGACGCGGTGCTGCACCTCGGCGACTACATCTACGAATACGCCAACGGGCAATACGGCGACGGCACGAAATTCGGCCGCGTCCCGGCGCCCAACAAAGAGATCGTGGCGCTACAGGACTATCGCGAGCGCCACGCGCAGTACAAGGCCGATCCCGATTCGCAGGAGATCCATCGGCAGCACCCGTTCATCGTGGTGTGGGACGATCATGAAACGGCAAACAATTCCTGGTCGCGCGGAGCCGAGAACCACGATCCCGACCAAGGTGAGGGCGAGTGGAGCGCGCGGCGCGCCGCGGCGGTGCAGGCCTACTACGAATGGATGCCGATGCGTGAAGACGCGCAGACGTTGAACTCGCGCATCTATCGCACCTTCCGGTTCGGCGATCTCGCCACCGTGTTCATGCTCGACACGCGGCTGGTCGGCCGCGACGAGCAGTCGGCGCGCGAAGACACCGCCACGAGCGACTTGCCCGCCCGGCAGTTGCTGGGCGCCGAGCAGGAAGGCTGGTTCGCCGAGCAGTTGGTGACCTCGGTGCGCAACAAGGCCAGTTGGAACGTCCTGGGTCAGCAGGTGATGTTCGCGCCGCAAACCGAACCCGGCAAAAGGCCCGGCAACCCGGATTCGTGGGATGGCTACCGCTCTTCGCGTTCGCGCGTGTTCGACATGATCGAGCGCGCCAAGGTCAGCAACTTCACGGTGCTCACGGGCGACGTTCACAGCTCGTGGGCCTACGACCTGCCGCGCCACCCGTTCGACGGGTACGACAAGGCCACCGGCAAGGGCTCGATCGGCGTCGAATTCGCCGGCACGTCGGTGAGCTCGCCAAGCAACCTGGGCGCCGGGCCCGCCGGGGAGAAGCAGTTGCTCGACGCGATGGCCGCGCGCCCGCACCTGCACTATGTCGATGGCCGCTACCGCGGCTATTTCGTGCTGGATCTGACCCGCGAACGCCTGCAGGCGGACTTTTACGCTATGGCCACCGTCTTCGACCGCACCACTGAAGAGCGCTTCGCGAAGGGATTCATTAGCGAATCAGGCCGGAACCATCTGATTGAGGCATCGAGTCCGGCTCGTCCGGCCGTGGCGCCAGACCCTGCACCTATATAATTCGGGGAGATGTCGCGGACAGATACTTCGGACCCGAACTATTACCACAAGGTCGTCGACTGCCAGTGGGCGTGCCCGGCGCACACCAACGTGCCGGAATACATCCGCATGATCGCCAACGGCAGGTTCGACGATGCGTACATTTTGAACCGGGAGTCGAACGTCTGTCCGGGCATCCTCGGGCGCACCTGCGACCGCCCGTGCGAGCCGGCGTGCCGGCGCGGCCGCGTCGACGGCAAGCCCGTGGCGATCTGCCGCCTCAAGCGCGTCGCGGCGGATCACAAGGACGACATCACCGATCGCATCCCCAAGGCACCCGCACAGAAGAACGGAAAGAAGGTGGCGCTCATCGGCGCAGGCCCGTCCGCCCTCACGGTGGCGAACGACCTGATGCCGTTGGGATACCAGTGCACCATCTTCGAGAAGGGGCCGCGCCCGGGCGGCCTGATGCGCATCAACATCCCCGCCTTCCGCCTCCCCGAAGAAGTGCTCGACGAAGAAATCGGCTACATCACGAACATGGGCGTCGAGATGAAGTACGAATCGCCCGTCACGAGCCTCAAGGCGCTGCTCGACTCGAAACAATACGACGCGGTGTTCGTCGGCAGCGGCGCGCCGAAGGGCAAGGAGCTCGAGGTCCCGGGGCGGCACGACACCGATCAGATCTTCATCGGCATCGAGTGGCTCGAGTCGATCCACTTCGGCCACATCAGCAGCGTCGGCCAGCGCGTGCTGATCATCGGCGTCGGCAACACCGCGATGGACTGCTGCCGCTCGGCGAAGCGCCTCGGCGCCACCGACGTCAAGGTGATCTCGCGCAAGACACGAAAGTACTTCAAGGCGTCGCCGTGGGAGCTCGAAGACGCGGAAGAAGAGCAGGTCGATATTCTCGAGAACCTGTCACCAGTGCGCTTCATCATCGAGAACGGCAAGCTCACCGGCATGGAGTTCGACCGGTTCACTTCGCAGGAGGTGGACGGCAAGCTGGTGCAGGAGCCTGCCGGCCGGATCATTCTGCCGTGCGACTCGGTGGTGCTCGCCATTGGCCAGGAGAACGCCTTTCCCTGGGTCGAGCGCGATATCGGCCTCGAGTTCGACAAGAAATGGGACATGCCGGTGGTCGACAAGACCACGTTCATGTCGACGCGGCCGGGCGTGTTCTTCGGCGGCGACGCCGCGTTCGGTCCGGCCAACATCATCTGGGCGGTTGAACACGGGCACCAGGCGGCGATCTCGATCGATCTGTTCTGCAAAGGCCTGAATGTCGCCGAGCGTCCGCCGCACGGCATGACGCTCACCAGCACCAAGATGGGCCTGCACGAGTGGTCCTACAGCAACGACTACGACCCGGTGCAGCGGCAGAAGATGAAGCACGTCAACCTGCCGGAGCGCTTCTCGAAGATGACCGTGGAAGTGGAGGAGGGTTTCACGGCGGAGCAGACGCGCGCCGAGGTCGAGCGCTGCCTCAATTGCGACGTGCAGACGCACTTCACCGATTCGCTGTGCATCGAATGCGATGCGTGCATCGACATCTGCCCGGTTGACTGCCTCACGATTGTGCCCGAGGCGCCGACCGAGCTGGATCTGCGGCAACACCTGATGGCGCCGGCCGAGGTCCTCGATCAGCCGCTGTTCCAGTCGGGGCCGCTCAAGCAGACCGGGCGGCTGATGGTGAAAGACGAGAACGTCTGCCTGCACTGCGGCCTGTGCGCCGAACGTTGCCCGACATATGCGTGGGATATGCGGAAATTCGTCCTCGAGCTTCCTTACGCTGGCACCGCCTTCATACCACTGGAGGCGGTTGGGAGATAACCGTCCATTGCAGATCTCAGATCTCAGATTGCAGATCAATTTCAGATCTGAAATCTCGGCGATCTGCAATTGATCTGCAATCTGAGATCTGACTTCTGAAATCGACATGAATACAGTCAACGACTTCGCATTCAAGATCGCGACCGCCAATGGCACCGGCTCGGCGAGCGCCAATGGCCTGATCATGCAGGCGATCTTCCGCATGGGCGTGCCTGTTACCGGGAAGAACGTCTTCCCGTCGAACATCCAGGGCCTGCCGACGTGGTACGAGATCCGCGTCAACAAGCACGGCTACACCGCGCGGACGCCGCACTTCGACCTGATGGTGGCGCTGAACGCCGCGACCTACGCGAAGGACGTCGCCGAGGTGCGCTCGGGTGGCTACCTGATGTTCGATTCGTCGTGGCCGCTCGACGAGAAGCTGCACCGCCCCGACGTCACCTACATCGGCGTGCCGCTGGCCGAGATGTGCAACGCCACCTTCAAGGGCGTGCGCGAGCGCATCCTGATGAAGAACATCGCCTACGCCGGCGCGCTGGCCGCCCTGATCGGGATGGACACCGAGGTGATTGCCACCCTCACCAAGGAAAAGTACGCCGCCAAGAAGGCGCTGCTCGACTCCAACGAGAAGGCCATCGCGCTCGGCTTCGATTACGTGCGCGCGCATTTCCCGTGCCCGCTGCCGATCCATCTCGAACAGATGGATGCGACCAAAGACAGCATCCTGATCGACGGCAACACCGCCGCCGCGCTCGGCGCCGTCTACGCCGGCGCCACGGTGGGCGCCTGGTACCCCATTACGCCGGCGACGTCAGTGATGGAAGCCTTCAAGAGCTTCTGCATGAAGTACCGGCGCGACCCTGTCACCAAGCAGAAGAAGTTTGCGATTCTGCAGGCGGAAGACGAGCTGGCCGCGCTCGGCATGGTGGTCGGCGCGTCGTGGGCCGGCGCCCGCGCGTTCACGCCGACGGCCGGTCCCGGCATCTCGCTGATGAACGAGTTCATCGGGCTGGCGTACTACGCCGAGGTGCCCGCGGTGATCGTCGACGTGCAGCGCACCGGGCCGTCGACCGGCATGCCGACGCGCACGCAGCAGGGCGACCTGATGATGTGCGCCTACGCGTCGCATGGCGACACGCGCCACATCTGCCTCTATCCCTCGGATCCGCGTG
>JANOZI010000420.1:0-1704 GCA_031429375.1 Acidobacteriota bacterium
GCCGATAGAGCGGCATCTTGATCTTCCACGGGCGGCTGAAGGTCTGCGGATCTTCGATGGTCGCTTCGTACCAGATGTGATCGAGCCCCTGCGGCGTATAGCGCTCGGTCACTTTCATCTTGTCGCTGTGATGGTTGCCGGCGCGATCGAACCAGGTCTGATCGTTCAAGCCCGTCACGTTGATGACGAGCGTGTCGCCTTCCAACTTGCCGACCGACTGCCCCATCCACGAATCCACCGGCGCGGGACCCGGGTCGGTCATATAGATGTTGCGAACGGCGCCGGCATATTCGTAGGCGAAGAAGATCGCCTTGTCGCTCTGCAGGATCTGAAACGGGAACGGCATGTAGTTGGCGCGCGGCACGCCGGGCAGGTAGCACTTGATCTCCGGATCGGCGTCGAGCCAGCTCTCCTGGTTTTTCTTCTGCTTCGCGGCGGCTTCGGGCAAATACGGAATCTCGTCGCCTTCCACCACGCCAATGCCGCCGGGCACCGCGCCGACTGCGCCGAACGCGAGGACCGGGGCCGCAGGGACCGGCACGATCGGACCAGGGCGAAACGCCAGCGCGGCTCTCGCGTTGTGCGAGCGGATGTCGTAATTGGCGGTGTTGAGGGCCTGCCAGATGCCGTTGAAATTAGGTTTGCCGTCGGCGGTGCGCGCCGGGCGCGCGGCCTGCCCGGTGGCCGGTTCGGCCGTCCAGAATCCGGCGGCGACAACGGCCGCCGTAGCAACAGCGATAGTGATGTCTCTCAGGGCTCTCCGCGCGATCAACGGCACCTCCGGGGTTGCCGAGATCATGACGTTCGTTGCCGGGGGTGTCAAGACGGGTTTCCGGGCTGATAGTTCAGAGTTAAGAGTGCAGAGTGCAGAGTTAAGAGTGCAGAGTTTAGAACAGGCGATTTCCCCGTTCTGCACTCTGAACTCTGCACTCTGAACTCTGCACTCTGAACTCTTCGCTAGAATACGGGGCATGCTGACGCGACAATTCCTGATCGTCTTCTCGTGTGCGATATGGATCGCAGCGGCGCAGCTGCCTCTCGCGCAAGGCCGCCAGAAGCCGGCCGCGCGTCCGCAGCCCGCGCCGGAAATCGAGTTGTTCGAGGTCTTCGAGCAATCGATCCTGGACTTGCAGGCCGCGCAAACCAGCGGCCGCGTGACTTCGCGCGGCTTGGTCGACGCGTATCTTGCGCGCATCCAGGCCTACGACCAGGCCGGACCGCGGCTCAACGCCATCGTCCTGCTCAACCCGCGGGCGCGCGAAGATGCCGACGCCCTCGACCGCGAGCGCGCGACGAAGGGGCCGCGCGGTCCGCTGCACGGGATTCCGGTGCTGGTGAAAGACAACTACGACACCGCCGACATGCCGACCTCCGGCGGCTCGCTGGGGCTCGCAACGATGCAGCCGGCCGCTGACGCGTTCCAGGTGAAGAAGCTGCGCGACGCGGGCGCGGTGATTCTCGGCAAGACGACCATGCACGAGCTCGCGGCGGGGATCACGACGATTTCGTCGATGACCAACCAGACGCGCAATCCGTACGACCTGATGCGCGTGCCGGGTGGCTCCAGCGGCGGCACCGGCGCGGCCATCGGCGCCAGCTTCGCCACCGCGGGCATGGGCAGCGACACCTGCGGATCGATCCGCATTCCGGCCGCCAATCAGAACCTCGTCGGCCTGCGCGGCACGCACGGCCTGTCGAGCCGCA
>JANOZI010000421.1:0-1875 GCA_031429375.1 Acidobacteriota bacterium
AAATCCCGGTGCGCGTAGCCGAGGCCGACAATCGCGTTCTGATCCGGTGAAAACGCGGCGCTCGTGACCCGGCCGATGTCGCGCTCGCCCGAAAGGATCCGCGCTTCCGACGGGAAGGACCAACCTGAAGGTTTGTCCCCACCGGTCGGCTGATCGGCTACAGCCGCCTTCCAGCGAACCAGCCGTTTGGCGACGCGGCCGCCGCCTCGATGCGTGATGCGCACGATCACTTCCTGGCCGACGTAACAGCCTTTCGTGAACGAGATCGCGCGGTCTTCGATGCCGGCTTCGAGCGGGATGGTGTCTTCGGTCATGTCGGCGAGGAACTTCGGCACGCCGTCCTCGATGCGAACGACCTCGTAGGTGTCGAGATCGACTTCGGGACCCGAAGGGGTCTGATCTCTTTCAGCGAATACCGTAAGCCCGGAGCGCGAATCAGAGCGCTCCTCGAACACGGTCCATACGGACAGGTTAACGCTCTCGTCGGTCACCTGCGCGTCTTCCGTGAAGATCAAGCCATCGAGCCGTTCGCGCAGCGACGCCGCCAGCGGCGCCGGCACGTCGAGCAACAGCCGGGACCCGCGCGCCAGGATGTTCATGTCGGTGATCATCCGCCCCTGCGGCGTCAGGTACGCGGCATAACAGCCCTGTCCGTCGGCCAGCGCCTCGACGTCGTTGGTGACGAGGCCCTGCAGCCAGGCCGCCCGATCGCGGCCGGCCACGGCCAGGACGCCGCGGTCGACCCGCCTCACGGCGCCGCCCGTTGTCCGGAGTGCCCGGTAGCCGTCCAGGGAAAACATGTTCTAAGCTGGGTCGTGACCCTCCTCCATCTTACCGGCGTTGTCGTTGCGGCCCTCGTGACGGCCTCCACCGCCGCGGCCCAGACCCCCGCGCCGAAGCCGCCAGCCGACCCGGCGGCCACGCAGTTCCTGGTGTTCTTCCGCTCGCAGCCGATCGGACGCGAAGAAGTGCTCGTGCTTCGCGTCGGCGAGCAATGGGTGATCCGCGGCTCGAGCCGGCTCGGTGCGCCGATCGACATCACCACCCGCCACGCCGAAGTGATTTACGACCTGCAATGGCGGCCGAAGTCGCTGGTGGTCGACGCCATCATTCGCGGGCAGGACGTGTCGCTCAAGACGACGTTCGAAGACGGGAAGGCGTCGAATGTGATCGCCGTGCAGGGCACCCCGCAATCGAAGGTCGACGCGGTGTCAGCCGATGCGGTGGTGCTGCCCGCCGCGTTTCTCGGATCGTACGCGGCGCTCGGCAAGCGCTTGCAGGGAAGCGCCGTGGGAATGGAGCTGCGCGCCTACATCGCCCCGCAGGGCGAGGTCGCCGTCAAGCTCACCGCAGTGGCGCCGGAGCGGATGGAGACGCCGAAAGGCGCTTTTGCGGCCACGCGCTACGCGCTGACAATCTCGAGCCCGCCGCCGGCCGGCGACCTGGCGTTCAATGTGTGGACCACCGCCGACGGCGACCTGCTGCGGGTCAGCATCCCGGCGCAGACGCTCGAGTTGGCGCGTGAAGACATCGCTTCTGCCGCGTCGAGGACGACGGCGTTTTCGATCGCCGGCGACGAAGCGGTGCAGATACCCGCCGTGGGGTTCAACCTCGCCGCCACCGTGACGCGCCCGCAGAAATCAACCGGCACGCTTCCAGCCGTCGTCTTGATCGGCGGGTCGGCGCCGACCGACCGCGACGAAGTGGTGGCCGGCATTCCCGTGTTCGGCCACCTGGCGCGCGATCTGGTTGCGGCCGGATTCATGGTGGTGCGGTACGACAAGCGCGGCCTCGGCCAGAGCGGCGGACGCGCCGAATCGGTCACGATCGCCGACTACGCCGAAGACGCGCGCTCGATCCTGTTGTGGCTCGGCA
>JANOZI010000422.1:0-8425 GCA_031429375.1 Acidobacteriota bacterium
CAGGATGTCTGGATGGGTCTGATCAAGCCCTTCTTCCTGGGTTTTGTCATCGTCACGATTGGGTGTCATGTCGGCCTGCGAACGAGCGGCGGCACCCAGGGTGTCGGTCGCGCCACGACCAATGCGGTGGTCGCGGCGTCCGTGGTGGTATTGGTCGTGGACTTCTTCGTTACGCGGTTGTTGATCTCGATATTGTTCTGATGCGACACAAGAGCCTGGAAGAATTCGGGTTACCCGTCGAGCTCGCCGAGCCGCACGCGCCGGTGGTGCTGTTCGACAAGGTCGACCTGGCTTTCGACGACAAGGTCATTCTGAAGAATGTGACCTTTTCGGTGCGCGCCGGGCACACCAAGATTTTCCTGGGCGCGAGCGGGGCCGGCAAGTCCACCATCCTGAAGCTGATGCTCGGGCTGCTGAAGCCGGACGCCGGCACCATCTGGGTGCTGGGCCACCGGGTCGACGAGATGTCCGAGGCCCAGCTGATGGGCGTGCGTCACCACATGGGCATGGTGTTCCAGGAGGGCGCGCTGTTCGACTCGTTCACGGTCGGCGAGAACGTCGGCTACAAGCTCTACGAAGAGACCACGCTGCCGCTCGACGTGGTCCGCGCCCGGGTGGAGGAAGTGCTGGGGTTCGTCGGCCTGAGCGAGCACATCGACAAACAGCCGTCGGCGCTGTCGGGCGGCCAGCGCCGCCGCGTCGCCATCGCCCGCGCCATGGCCGCCAAGCCGACGCTGCTGCTGTACGACGAGCCGACCACGGGTCTCGACCCGATCACGTCCGTGACGATCGATGCCGAGATCATCAAGCTGCGCGATCTCGAAAACGTCACCTCGGTGCTCGTCACGCATCAGCTGCGCGACGCGTATTACATCGCGGAGCACTCGGCCCGCATGGGCGAGGATAAAGAACTCGAGATTTCTCCCGCCGGTGCAGAAAAGGTCGAGCAAGCCGACTTCGTGATGTTGAAGGACGGCGGCATTCACTTCGAGGGAACGGCCGCAGAATTGCGTTCGTCGAAAGACCAGTACCTGAGAGATTTTCTTTCGTAAGAGGACACACCCATATGCCGCGCACACGTTCACTCGCCTGGGCCGAGCTCAAGTTCGGCCTGATTGCGGTCTTCGCGATGGTCATGGCCGGACTGCTGATCTTTGCCGTGGGCGGTGCGGGCGGCTTCTTCTGGCAGACCTATTCGCTCAAAGTCCGGTTTGCGAATGTCGCGGGGCTGATGGCAGGCTCACCGGTCCGCGTCGCGGGCGTCGAGGTCGGTTCGGTCACCGACGTCGAGCTGACACCCACCGGCGTGGTCGTCGTCTTCACGGTCAACGAGGATATGCAGCCGCTGGTCACCGATAAATCAATCGCCACCATCGGGTCGATCTCTTTGCTTGGCGAAGGCGCGGTTGATCTGACGGCGCGGCCCGACGGCGTGCCGGTTCCGGAGTGGGGCTATGTCAACTCCGGCATCGCGGAAGGCAGCATCGCCCAGCTGACCACCGAGGCGACCTCTGGCCTGGCCGAAGCCAAGGCGCTGGTCGAGGACCTGCGCAAGGGCAAGGGCACCATGGGCAAGTTGTTCACCGACGAAGCGCTGTATCGCGAGCTCGAAGCCGTGGTGAACGCCGCCGAGCGTGTGGCGTCGTCCATTGCCAACGGCAAGGGCACCGCCGGAAAGCTCGCCAACGATCCCAGGCTGTACGACGAGATGCACAAGTCGGTCGCCAACCTCACCGCCATTACCACCAAGCTGCGCAACGGCGAAGGCAGCCTCGGGCAGCTGATGAACGACCCGGCCCTGGCCAAATCGCTCAACACCACCTCCACGAACCTCGAGAACATGACCGGCCGGCTCAACCGGGGCGAAGGCACCGTGGGCAAGCTGCTGAACGACGATGCCCTCTATAAGAAAATCGACGGGATGACTGCCCGCCTTGACTCGGTTCTGCAGCAACTCAACGACGGGCAGGGCACCGCCGGCCTGTTGCTGCGCGACAAACAGTTATATGAGAACATGAACCAGACGGTCTCGGAGATGAAGTCACTGATCGCCGAGATCAAGAAGGATCCGAAGAAGTACCTCAACGTGAAGGTCAGCATCTTTTAGGAGCGTCCCAATGGCCAATGACAATTCCGGCAGCGTGATGGTCGCTTTCATCGTCGGCGCGGTGACCGGCGCCGCGGTTGCCCTGCTGTTTGCGCCGGCATCCGGCGAAGAAACGCGCGAATACCTCGGCGAGCGCGCGCGTGAAGGCCGGGAGAAGGCGCGCCAGGCGATGGACCAGGGCCGCGATTACTACTCGCGCCAGCGCGAGAACGTGACGAGCGCGGTCGAGCGCGGCCGCGAAGCGTTCGAGCAGGCCCGCCAACGCGGGGATCAGGCGTGACCGATACCGCCGAGCTTTTTCTCGGCGTCATCGCGTTCGCAGTGCTCGTGATGGCGCTCATTCAGGTGGGGGCCATCATCGCGGGGCTCCGCTTGGCGAAGCGCGTCGACCGGATGGCCGATCAGCTCGAGCGCGACGTCAAGCCGCTGCTCGCCAACCTCACGACGGTGTCGAGCGAGGCGGCGCGCGCGGCGGCGATGGCGGCCGCGCAGATCGAGCGGTTCGACAAAGTCTTTACCGAGCTGACCCAGCGCGTCGACCAGACGCTGGCCGCTGCCCAGCAGTTCGTGACCGGCCCGGCCCGCCAGGGCATGGCCATCATGAGCGGCGTCAAGGCCATGGTCGACGCGTTCAAGGGCATTCGCGAGGCCTCGCGCCGCCGCACCGCGTCGCGGCCGGTCGTCGAGGATGAGGAATCGCTTTTCATCGGCTGAATCCGCCTTCGCGCTAGGCTTCGGCGCGACAAGTGTGTTAAATGGGGGGATGAAATTCCAGTCCCCAGCCTCCCTTCTCAGCCTGACGCTGTGCGCCCTGCTTTTACCGGTGTTTTCCGGGTCCGGGTGGGCACAGGAGCCGAAGTCCGCGGCGCCGGCGAAGGAGCTCGCCCAGCTGCTGGCGTCCAAAAAACTCGATAGCATCGCGGCGCGCATGCCCGACAACCGGGAAGAGTTCGTCGGCGCGCTGGCCTTCCCGGGCCAGATGATGGTGGTGTGGGCGCGCACGACCGCCCCCGCCGTGGTCAACGAGAAGCTGATTCGCAAGGAATACAAAGAGGTCTACATCGACCTCAACAGCGCCTCGGTCGCCGATACCCGCCACTTCGTTACCGACCTCGGCCCGGACGGGTTGAAATTCAAGCCCGATCAGAAACAGGGCGCGGCCGACTCGCACGATCTCGGCGCCAAGAGCCTGCGCTTCGACGGCAACTGGCGCGCCATCAAGATGAAGGAAGACGACTACATGAAGGCGCACGCCGATGCCGACGCCGCGTACGCGAAGGCGATCCAGGCGTTGATCGACGAGATCAAGAAGGCTGGTTAGGCGGCGGCTCGTTGAGCATCAGCCAGTAGACGCCAAGCTGGCGCACCGCATCCACGAACTGGTTGAAATCGACCGGCTTCTGCACGTACGAATTGGCGCCACCCTTGTAGCCCTCGATCCGATCGCGATCTTCGCGCGACGAGGTCAGGATCACCACCGGCACGAACTGCGTGGCGGGGTTGGCGCGTAACCGCTGCAACACCTCGAGGCCGTCGACCTTCGGCAGCTTCAAGTCCAGCAGGATCAATGCCGGGGCGTCGGCCGAAGAGCGGCCGGCGTGGCTGCCGGTGCCTTCGAGCCAGTCGATCGCTTCCTGGCCGTCTCGAACCACCACCACGTGATTACCGATGTTGTTGCGCGCCAGCGCGCGCAGCGTGAGCTCTTCGTCGTCCTTGTTGTCCTCGACCAGCAGAATCGTGCGTGCCACCATGGATGGGTCTCAAGTGTACCGCGACGGCCCGCCCAGGGGCTACAATCGGTGCCCAGGAATGCTGCCGATTGCCCGCATGTCCGCGATCGCCCTACTGCTCGCGGCGTCGGCGTCTGCTCTGTACGTTACCCGGCTGGGATTTGCGCCCGTTTACCTGATGCACGACGAGTCGCAGTTCGCGCTGCAGGCGCAGGCGATCGCGGCCACCGGCCGCGACCTGAGCGGCCGCAGGCTGCCCGTCTATTTCACGGAGCAGGAGTTTCCCGCCGGCCGCGACCCGGTGATCATCTACGCGACCGCGGCGGTGCTCGAGGCGCTGCCGCTGTCGGAAGCCTCGGTCAGGCTGGCCACCGCCGTCACGGGCGTCCTCAATGTCGTCCTGATGTTCCTGGTGGGGCGGCGGGTGTTCAAGAGCGACCTGCTTGGCGTGATCGCGGCGATCCTGATGGCGCTGACGCCGGCGCACTTCATCCGCAGCCGCCTGGCGATCAGCCCCCTGTACTCGATTCCGTTCATCCTGGCGTGGTTGCTGTGGCTCGCGCGGTTCGTCGATCGACCGGACCGCCGGACGTTGAGCGTGACAGCGGCCTGGTTGGGCCTCGGCGTCTACACCTACCTGGCCTGCATGGTGATGATGCCGATCTATCTGCTGCTCACGGCATGGGTCGCGTACCGCCGGCTTGTCCTGAGCGAGAGACAGTCCGACGAAATCAAAGTCTCTCGAGTCGAAGGACCTGTCCTGAGCGAGAGAGAGTCCGACGAAGTCGAAGTCTCTCGAGTCGAAGGATGGCGCGGGGCCTTGCTCGCGGGGTTCCTGATCCCACTGGTGCCGATGACGGTGTGGTATGCGACGCATCCCGAGCGATACGCGCAGATCGTCGAGGCCTACAGACTTTATTCAGCCGACGTCACGCCGGTCGAAGGCGCGGTACGGTTTGCGGCCTACGACAGCATTCGCCTGCGGCTCAACCTGGTGTGGTCGTTCTTCAGCCCCGACTTCCTGTTCATCTCCGGCGACTCCAGCCTGATCAATTCCACGAGGCAGATTGGATTCTTTCCGCTGGCGTTCGCGGTGCTGATTCCCGCCGGGCTTTACCAACTCGCCCGCAACAGCGGCGAGATTGGAAAGGTGATTCTCGTGGGGTTCGTGACGGCGCCGCTGGCCAGCGTGATCTCGGGGGCGATCGAGATGAACCGGATCATGTTTGTGATGCCGTTCGGCGTGCTGACGGCGGGGTTCGGCGTCCGTGCCATGCTCGGCGCGCGACAGGCGCTGTGGCGCTGGGCCGCGATCGCCATGCTCGTGTCGGTGCCCCTGCAGTTCGCCGGGTTCTATCGCGATTACATGGGCGGCTACCGGGCGCGATCGAGCTTCTGGTTTGGCGGCAACCTGCGTGCGGCGCTGATGGATGTGATCCGCCTCGAAGGGGAGAATCATCGTCCCGTCTATATCAGCCGCACCATCCCGTTCGCCCATCGCTATTGGCGCTTCTACACGCTGGCTGAAGGGCGAAGCGACTTGACCGGGCAGGCGACCTTCTACCAGCCGCAGACGCTCGATGGGGCAGCAGTGGCGTCGGGCAGCCACCTGGTCTGCGCGCTGAGCGACGGGGGCTGCGAGCCGCAGGCATCCTCAGGCATGTGGACTCGAGTGAGCACCGCGGTGGAGCCTGACGGTACCGAATCGTTTGCCGTGTTCGAACGGCGCTAAGCGAAATGGCGCGCGTAGAAATACGCGAATTGGATCACGGCGAGTGCGAGCAGCGCGAAGCCGATCGTTCGCCACACCACGCTGGTGGCGCTGAGGACACGAGAGATTCCAAAGCCGGCCAGCAACACCGCAAACGGCACCATGGTCATCGCCTGGCCGATATTGTGCGGCACCCCAAGCGTGGCCGCGGCCATAGGTGCGATCAGCAACCCGCCGATCAGCAGGATCGCCGCCTGCGATCCGCTGCTTTTCAGTGTTTGCGACATGCCGAGGGGGACGAGCACCGCCATCGGCCAGAGAAACGGCGCCGCGCCGCGTAACGCATCCGCCGTTTTAGCGTCCGAGAAAAACAGCCAGGACGGATCGAAGAACCCCCAGTACAGCGACGCCCGCTGGCCGAGCGTCGTCCAGTTGACGAACGCGCGCAGGCCGTCGAGCGGAAAGCGGATGTGCGCCTGCAGGATGGCCCAGCGGCCCATCGTGTCGCGGTACGAGTCGGGCTGATCGAGATACCACGGCACCATCACGAGCAGCGGCAGCATGAATCCACCCGCGAACGCCCCCAGCGTCCGCGTCGTGGCGTGGCCGAAGGCTCGCAACGCCGGCACGGTGATCACCGCGAGAAACGCCATCGTGATCGGCGCGGCCGGCTGGGAATACACGCCAAGGCCCAGCGCGAGCCCGGCGGTCGCGAGCAACCACGCGCGCGGCCGGTCCTTGAATGCCAGCAGGGAATAGAGCCACACCAGCGCGAATGGCAGTGGATACGGTGCGTCACCAGCGATGCGCGCGTGCGCAAACAGTGCGGGAGTCGCGACGAATAGTCCTGAGCATGCAATCGCCAGCCACTCGCGCCGAAACAGGCGGCGGCCAATCAAGTAGATCAAGACAGCGCCGAGCACGATTGGACGCACCGAGCCGAAACGCGCCCCCCATTCACCCGTGCCCGTGAAGGCGAGGACGGCCGCGGTCGTATAGACGGGAATTGGCTGCAGCCAGGTTTCTTCTGACACTTGCAGGAACAGCGGGGCAAACCGCCCTGCGGAATCGCGGCCGTGCGACGCGATCGACTGCGCCTCTGCGTAGAAGACCGCTTCGTCGGACGACAGTGGAGGCGGCGGCCCGAGCCGCGGGACGTAGAGGAGCAAGGTGACGCCGGCGATCGCGCCTGCCGTGACGATCGACCGAAGGCGTGCGCTCAAAAGGTGCCAGGATGGAATGAAGTGGTGCGCGCTGGAGGATTCGAACCTCCGACCCCCGCCGTGTGAAGGCGGTGCTCTACCGCTGAGCCAAGCGCGCGACCAGACGAAAGATCATAGCACCGCTCAGGCTGTTCCGTACAGCCGGTCGCCGAAGTCACCAAGCCCCGGCACGATGTACTTGTTGGCGTTCAACTCGCGGTCCACGACCGGCGTGAAGATGGGCACGTCCGGATAGGCCTTCTCCACGCACGCCACGCCTTCCGGCGCGGCGACGATGCAGACGAGGCGGATGTGGCGGGCGCCGGCGCGCGTCAGCATGTCGAGGGCGGCCACGGCGCTGCCGCCGGTGGCCAGCATCGGATCAATCAGGAGCACGTAACTGTTCTGAATGTTCGGCGGCAGCTTGGCATAGTACTGCGAGGCGACCGCGGTCCGTTCGTCGCGCTGCAGCCCGAGATGGCCGACCCGCGCGTTGGGCACGAGCTCCAACATGCCCGGCAGCATGCCCAGGCCCGCCCGCAGCACGGGTGCCATCACCACATCGGTCGCCAGGCGGCGGCACACCGCCGGCCCCAGCGGTGTTTCGACGGTTTCTTCAACCGTCGGCAGGTCGCGCAGCGCCTCGGCGCCCAGCAACACGCTGACACGGTTGGCGAGCGAGCGGAATCGTTCTGGCTCGGTGCGGGCATCGCGCAGCTCCGCGAGGCACTCGTGGACGAGGGGATGCGTCACCAGGTGCAGCACGCGGAGAGCTTACCAGCAGATCGCGAGATTGTAGAGGCGGGTCTTTAGACCCGCCTGATCAGGAGTAGTAGAATTCCTGTGCATGCGTTTCCGCACCCTTGCCGCCGGCCTGCTGATCGTGTTCGTGGTGCCGTTCGCCTGGCAGGCGGTCGCCGGCCGCCAGGGCACGAGCGTTTCGCTCATCATCGCCAACGGCATCGTCATCACCGTTGACGGCACTCGGCGCATCCTCAACCCGGGGTCGGTCGCCATCAACGGTTCCGAAATCGTCGGCATCGGTGCCCCGGAACGAATCGCCGAGCAATTCAAGGCGCTCGACACCATCGACGCGTCGGGCAAGGTCGTGATGCCGGGCCTGATCAACACCCACGGGCATGCCGCCATGGTGATGTACCGCGGCCTCGGCAACGACCTGGCGCTGATGGATTGGCTGCAGAAGTACATCTTCCCGGCCGAAGCCAAGACGGTGTCGCCGGTGTTCGTGCGGATTGGAACGCGGCTGGCCGCGCTCGAGATGATCCAGTCGGGCACCACGACCTACGCCGACATGTATTACTTCGAAGAGGAAGTGGCCCGCGCCACCAAGGAGGCGGGTCTTCGAGGCGTGCTGGGCCAGACCGTGATCGAGTTTCCGGTGCCTGATGCCAAGACGCCGGCGGATGCGCTGAAGCGCGCCGAGGCGTTCGCGCAAGAGTTCGCCCGCGATGAGCTCATCACGCCGTCGATTGCACCGCATGCGGTCTACACGCTCGATGCCGGCTCGCTGACGGCCGCCAGCAACCTGGCGAAGAAGTACAACATTCCGCTGCAGATCCACCTGGCCGAAACCGAGGCCGAGATCGGCCTGTCGCAGGAGCGCCACAAGATGCGCCCCGTCGCGCTGCTCGACAGCCTGAAGTTCTGGGCGCCG
>JANOZI010000423.1:0-7805 GCA_031429375.1 Acidobacteriota bacterium
CATCGTCGGCTGGCTCGGCTACCCGATGCAGCTCAAGATCAACTTCCTGTGCCGCGACAGCATTCTGGCGGCGCCGATCGTGCTCGATTCGGCGTTGTTCCTCGACCTCGCCAAGCGCGCCGGCATGTCGGGCATCCAGGAGAGGCTGTCGTTCTATTACAAGGCCCCGATGCACGCGAAGGACCTCTACCCGGAACACGATCTGTTCATTCAGCTGATGAAGCTGAAGAACACGCTGCGCCACATGAAGGGCGAAGACCTGATCACTCATCTCGGGCGTGAGTACTACGACTAGCCGCGGACCTCGACTGCAAGGCCACGAGACGTTCCATGACCAAATTCACTCTTGCCACATGCGCGCTGGCCGCCCTCGTGACGGTCACGGCGCCGGCGCCGCTGGCACAGGTGGCCGACGCGCCACTCGACCTCACCCCCTTCTTCGGAGCCGCCGGCCTCACCCGCGACACCAACGGTGACGGTCTCGCCGACACGATCGCCGCCCGCGTCATCGTCGCGGCCGCGCCCACGCTTGAAGATGGCATCGCCGCCGCCAATCTGGCTGGACGACTCGGGTTCGAAACCACCGCGCTCACGCTGCCGTTCGTGATGCGCGACAACGACACGCCGCCGGCACCGGCCGGGACGATACCGGTGCTCGTCGGTCGCACCAACCGTCTCGTGCACACGCTGATCACGCGGGGCGACCTCTCATTGGAGGGCCTGCTGCCGGGGCAAGGCCTGATCGCAGCGGTGCGGTCGCCCCTCGGCACGGGTGAAGCCGTGGCCGTCGTCGGCGGCGACGACAAGGGAACCCTGGCCGCGGCCACCGTGATGGCGGCCCGGTTGCCGCGCCTGTGGAACATGACCGGCATCACGCTCAAAGGCGTCGCAGACCAGGTCCGGCAGTATCTGGGCCGCGAGGGTCTCAGCCCGCTCTCGGTCGCCGTGACGGCCCTGGTCGTCGACAGCGATCGCCGTGGCATTCGCGAAGTGCGGGTGCGGGCGGCGACGTCGTCGAGTCGCGTCGCGCGAACCGTGAGTGCTCTGCAGTCGCTTGACGCGGCGCATCGGCGCGGGCTCGAGCCGCAGACCTTGAATTTCGCCGAAGTGGCAATCGTCACCGTCGATGTCGTCAACGGCATTCAGCCGGCAGTGCGCGCCACCGTGACCCGGGCCGGCTTGAACGGCCGCACGCTGACCCCACCCATCGACCCGAACGAACTGGCCACTGACTCGCCGGGCGATCGCGGGCGGCCGGCCGACGGCGCAACCGCGAGCCGGGGCGGCAAGACATTCGACCTGTCGAATCCCTTCTCGATCGAGGGTTGGTTCGGCGACGTCTACACCGATCTCATCCCCGATCGCACCGACACCGTCGTGATCGCCGGGACGGCGGCCGATGCCCTGGGTGCGGCGTCGGTCACCGCCCGGCTGGGTCTCGAAACCACGGGCGTCACGCTGCCGATCGCCAAGACGGCCGACGAGGTGCGCGACCCCGCCCGCGAGCAGAATCCCATCCTGGTGGGCCGCGACAACCGGCTGGTGCAGGAGCTGGTGAAGATTGGCCGGGCGCGGCTCGACGACTTGCGCCCGGGCGAAGGTGCTGTCCAGATCGTCCCGAAGGCGTTTGGCGACGTGACGGCCACAGTGGTGGCCGGTGCCGACCTGGCCGGCACTGCCGCCGCCGCGCAGTATCTCGGCCGGCGCGTGCCGTACGTCTGGGACACACGCCGCGGCGCGCTGTCGTTCGGTGACGTGCGCACCGAGCTGTCGAAATTCCTGGGCGGGAAGAGCACGGCCGGGCAAGCCGCGCAGGCGGTGCGCGAGCTCGAGCAGATCGTCGCGGACTTGCGGGCGCAGAACAAGTCGGTGACCTCGTTCGACGCGACGCTGTCGTTGGAGGCGGCCGACCCCGGGCTCGATTCCTACCTGACCAAACAACTCGAAGCCGGCGTGAAGGGCGCGAAGGTCTCGGTGCACAGTCGGGCGATCACCGCGCCGACCGCGGTGCTCGACGAGACCCTCGAAGTGCCCTGGGAAGTCGACGAGTTCTGGACCAGGGTGCGCGCCGAAGTCCTGCCCAGGATCACGGCGGGCGCAGCGGTCACGATCGAGGCTCGTCTCAGCGAGTCTCCCGAATACCGGCACACCCTGGCCGGCCAGGTGACGGCCGAACTGATCAAGGCCGGTGCCGCGTCGCCTGAGGTCCGCATCTTGTCGGCCTACAAACAGGGTTATTTGTGGCTGACCGAGCAGGTGATTCCGGTGCTCAAAGGCAAGAACGTCCGCGCCGTCAACATCAAGGTCGCGGAGCACAAGCCAGACCTGTCGAAGAAGTACAAGTTCTACCAGGTGCCGAGCCGCTGGCTGCACGAGCTGTATCCGGTCGACGAGATTTTCGAGCGCGATCTCGGACTGGCGAAAGACAAGTTCAGCCTCGAGCTGGTGGACGCGCCGGCCAGCATCTACACCCTCGAAGCCACCGACGCGGCGGGCCGTGTCGTGCATACCGCTTCCTTCAGCCCGAAGTTCGTCGAGCGGGAGTACCTCGACAAGTTTCCCGGCTGGTCGCGCGTCGAGGTCACGACCGGCTGGCTTTCCGCGCGCGTCAACGGTCAGGCCGTGATCGACGCCCGCATCCAGACCGACCCGGAGCGTTTCTGGGACCACTATCAGGCGAAGATCCTGCCGCGCATCTACGACCATGTGATGAAGGTCACCGAGAACCGGCCGATGCCCGACAAGCAGCCCTTCCATCGCGACCTCGACGTCGAGGTATGGATGAGCGAACCCGACTTCCGCATCGGCGTCGACGAAGAGCTGATCTCGTCGCTCGAGTCGTTGCACGAAGACCTCTATTTCGTGACGCTCGACTTCTTCGACGCGCTCGGCCGGACGACGACGCGGCGGCGGCTGGCGGCGCCTGGCAAGATCTATCCGATCATCCATCCCGAGCGGCGCGGGCAGGCGGGCCGGGTGCGGGTGCTGTACGCCGGCAACGCGGCCACCAAGCCGCAGCTCGAGGTGACCTACGCCGAGCCGGGAGGGGCGAAGCCCGAGCAGGTCCGTCGCGACCTCGGTAAGATCGACACCAGTGCGCCGCAGGTCCTGCGGGCGGTCGTCCGAGCGGATGGGGTCAGTGAGATCGAGCTGCAGGTCGAGCCGAAGAACGATGCCGAGGCGGCCCGCGCCGCCGACGCGCTGTCGGCGCTGGCGCGGCTGCACGGGGCGGGGTTGTTTCAAGACGCGCTGTCGCTGGACCGAGTCGACCGCGTGGCCGTGGCGATCGTGCAAGCCGACGCGCGCACGCGGCGCGTGCTGGCCACGACCGGCCGGTGGGCGCCGTCGAATGTCCGCACGTCGGCGGGCCCGGCCAGGCCGCCGAAAGTCACGTGGGACCACGTCATCAGCCCCGATGAATCTGAGACGATCGTCGGCCAGCTCGCGGCGTTTCCGGAAGTCCGCGCCTACAAGGCGGGGCGGTCGTATCGCGGCCGCGACGTCTCGGTGATGGAGCTGACGCTGCCCGCCGCTGGCGAGCTGGTGTCGCTCGCCAAGCTGACGGCGCTCAAGCCGACGATTTTCATCACCGGCCGCCAGCACGCCAACGAGGTCTCGTCGACCAGCCACATCCTGCGACTGGCCGAGCTGATCGTGACCGATCCGGCCTATCGCGACATCCTGAAGAAGGTGAATGTCATCCTGCATCCGGTGGAGAATCCCGACGGCGCGCAGATGGCGTACGACCTGCAGAAGCTGACGCCCACCCACATGCTGCACGCCGGCCGCTACAGCGCCATCGGCATGGACGTCGCGTCGCAGGTCGGTCTCGCCGATCCGCTGCTGCCCGAGGCGCTGGTGCGCTCGCGGGTGTGGCAGGAATGGCTGCCCGACATCTATCTCAACCCGCACGGCTACCCCTCGCACGAATGGGTGCAGCAGTTTGCCGGCTATGTGCCGCCGGGGTTCCGCACCTACTGGACCACCCGGGGCTGGTACACGTCGATGAGCAGCCTGCGCGACCCACGGGAGCCCGAGCATCTTGATTCGGTCGCAGCGCTCCGCGAGGCGCTGGTGAAGGAGATCAACCGCAACCCGGACGTCCGGGACATGAATCTGCGATCGCAGGCACGCTATCGCCGCTGGGCCTACGGGTTCGCGCCGTTCGTCTACAGTCAAGAGATCTACAAGGACACCGCGATCTACTATTCCGACATGGAGACCGGCGAGGTGCGTGGATCGCGGCGGGCCGGCGCCGTGCGCGTCGGCGGCGGCGGCGACGGCGGGGCGGGCCGATTCTCGATGAACCAGTGGCCGCAGGTCACCTTCGTCTCCGGCGGCACCGAGGCGCCCGACGAAACCGCGCAGGGCCGTTGGCTCGATCTGGTGACCAAGCCGGGGCTGTCGTACGTGATGGCACACGTCGCGTTTCTGCGCGACGGGCGCTACACCGTCGAACGGATCGAAGAAGACGGGGCGCGCGACTCAACGTCCCTGACGCTGCTGCGGGTGCGACCGGTGCGGCCCGCCGCACCTGCGGTGGCGACGACCAACGGCAATGGCAAGTGACTCATTGAGGAGAGGCGGTTTCATGGCGAACTGGATTCGGCGCGTCGCGGTTGTGATCGCACTGACGCTCGGGGGCGGGACGGCGTTCGCGCAGAACGCGCAGATTACCGGCACGCTCAAGGACCAGACGGGCGGCGTGCTGCCGGGCGCGACCGTCACGGCCAAGAACCAGGAGACGGGGTTACTCCGGACCGCTGTCACCGAGGCGAATGGCGGCTATCACTTGCCCGCGCTGCCGCCGGGCGCGTACACCGTTACCGCCGAACTGGCGGGATTCAGTTCCGCGGCTCGCGCCGACTTCATCCTGGTGATCGATCAGGCCGCGGTCGTCGACTTCTCGCTGAAGCCGGCCACCCTGAGCGAAACCATCACCGTGACCGGCGAGGCGCCGATCATCGACAGCCGCGCGTCGTCGGTGTCGTCCGCGATCACCAACACGCAGATTCAGGATCTGCCGGTGGCGTCGCGGCGCTGGATCGACCTCGCCATGCTAACCCCCGGCGTGTCGCAGGACAACATTCGCGGCTTCTTCTACCGCGGCAACGTCAACATCGGGGCCGGCACTCGTGAGTACTCGAACGGCTTCGTCGTCGACGGCGTGAACAACACCTGGGCCCAGATGGGCGAGCCGCGCCAGAACTTCGCGATGGATTCGATTCGCGAGTTCAAAGTGTCGCAGTCGACCTACAAGGCCGAGTTCGGCCTGGCCACGGGCGGCATGCTCAGCGTCGTGACCAAGTCCGGCACCAACAGCTTCTCGGGCTCGGCCTTCTCGTTCTTCCGTGATCGGTCCCTGACCGCCAAGACGGTCTTCGAAGCCGAGCGTCCGGAGTTCCGCCGCTATCAGTACGGCGGCACCTTCGGCGGCCCGATCGCGCAGAACCGCACGCATTTCTTCGTCGCCGCTGAAGGCACTAAAGAAAACCAGTTCTTCACGGTCAACACCGGCGCGCGCTTTCCGCAGTACGACGGCACCTACGTCAGCGACCAGTATCGCTGGACCTACTCGGCTCGCGTCGATCACCAGTTGACGCCGAACCAGATGCTGTTTGGGCGCGCGTCGCAGGAGGTCGAGTACCGTCCGATCATCACCTCCGGCGGCCGCATCCATCCGACCAACAGCTTCGATTTCGCGGTGCCGCGCGATTCGTACGTCGCCGGCCACACCTGGGTGGCGAGTCCACGGATCATCAATGACCTGCGGCTGCAGTACGCCTACGCGAAGTACGAAGTGGCGCCCCCGTACAGCCACGGCTCGTGGGAGCCAGGCGACTTCGGCGCCGAACGCCTCGGATTCTGCTCCGCGATTTTCAACTACCCGTCGCTGGCCTACGGCGGCTGCGGCAACAGCCAGATGGGCCCGGAGAAGCGCTGGCAGCTCCGCGACGACGTGTCGTGGACGCTCGGTGGGTCGCATCAGCTCAAGGCCGGGGCGGACCTGAGCGTCATCTCGTTCCGGTCGGACAACCTCGGGTCGCCGCTCGGCTCGTGGACCTTCCCGCGCGACGCGGTCTACAACGCCAGCGACCCGACGACTTTTCCGACGCAGTGGACCAACGCGCTGCCGACCTACGGTGAGATCCCGACGAAGCACGTTGCCACCTACATTCAGGACGACTGGCGCCTGGCCTCGACCCTGACCTTGAACCTCGGGCTGCGCTACGACCGGCAGATCGGGTCGTTCAACGAAGACCTGCCGGAACTGCTCGGGCTGATTGGCGACAAGCTGGGCCCGACCTTCACCGCGTTCCCGCTGGCGGTGCCGTTTCATCAAGGTGCCGACCAGCGTGGCGACCACAACAATTGGGGCCCGCGCGCCGGCCTGGCGTGGGATCTCGCCGGCGATGGCCGTACCAACCTGCACGCCGGCTACGGGCTCTTCTACGAGAACATGCGGACGCTGCAGAACTTCGGCGAGCTGACGTGGCCGCAGAGCCGGCAGATCATCATCAGCAATCCAAGCTACCCCGATCCGTTGCTGGGCCGTTCGCGCGATCAGTTCGTGTCCACGGCTCCCCCGAATATCACCGTGATGGACAACGACAACGTCAGCGCGTACGCGCATCAGTTCAGCACCGGGATGTCGGCCATGATCGGACGGGACTTCGGCATCAGCGCGGATGTCATCATCGTCCAGCGCAAGTCGGATCGCGACACGGTGGACCTGAACCTGCCGGATCCCGTGACTCGCGTGCGGCCGTACCCGCAGTTTGCGCGCGTCAACTTCTGGCAGCCGACGGCCGACAACCGTTACCAGGCGTTGCTGGTGAAGTTCGACAAGCGGCTCAGCCGCCGCCATCAGTACCTGGTGTCTTACACGCTGAGCCGGAGCATCGACGATACCTTTCAGAATGTCTACGGCGACCGCTATGGCTTCTTCAAGCAGGAAAATCCCGGCACCGCTGATCGGCGGCATCGGCTGGTGGTGAGCGGCATTGTCCAGTTGCCGTGGGGTCTGCAGACCTCGGTGATCGGCGACTTCCGATCCAGTCTGCCGATGAACCCGACCAGCGGCATCGACATCAACGCCGACGGCTATGCCATCGACCTGCCGGGTGGCGTCACCCGCTTCAGCGGCTGCCGCGATCTGAATCTGGCGGCGATCAACACCTTCCGGCAGGGCCGGGCGCTGCCCGCCGTCAGCGACGTCACGTGCCCTGGTTTCGCCAACATCGATGTGCGCGTCTCCAAGTCTGTGCAGCTGGGCGGCAGCCATGAATTGGAGCTGATCGGCCAGTTGTTCAACCTCGCCAACCGCGCCAACTACAACGTGCCGAACAACAACATCACGGCTGCCACGTTCGGCCAGTCGACTTCGCTCCTGCCCAACATCAACGCGCCGTCCCGGCAAGTGGAAGTGGCGTTGAGGTACCGCTTCTAGAAAGGCCGAAGGCAAAATGGCGCCAGCAAAAACGCAACCGGCACTGCTCGGCGGGCTCGCGATTGGCGTGCTGTCTGCGTTGCCGGTGATCAACCTCGCCAATTGCTGCTGCGCGTGGATTCTGTTTGGCGGGGCACTCGCGGCCTACTTGATGCAACAGAGCCACCCCGAGCCCGTCAACGCCGGTGACGGCGCGATCGCCGGGTTGCTGGCTGGCATTGTCGGGGCTTTCGTGTGGCTGGTCCTGTTCATCCCGCTGACGCTGGTGATGTCGCCCTTTCAGTCGGGCATGATCCAGCGGATGCTGAGCCGCGCCAACGACATGCCGCCCGAGTTCCGGGCCGTGCTCGAGGGC
>JANOZI010000424.1:0-12378 GCA_031429375.1 Acidobacteriota bacterium
GTGCCGCGCTGGTTCATGGAGGGCACTGCGGTGTTCCTCGAGACCTGGATGGGCGGCGGCCTCGGTCGCGCGCAGGGGGCCTACGACGAGATGGTGTTCCGCGCGATGGTCCGCGACAACGCACCGTTCTACAACCCGCTCGGGCTCGCCGCCAAGGGCACCGACATCGATTTCCAGGTCGAGATCAACTCCTATCTCTACGGCACGCGTTTCATGACGTGGCTCGCGCGCCGCTACTCTCCCGAGAAGGTGATCGACTGGACCGCGCGGCGCGAAGGCAGCCGGGCCTACTACGCGTCTCATTTCAGGCAGGTCTTCGGCGTTGGCATGGAAGAGGCGTGGTCGCAGTGGATCGCCGATGAAAAAACGTTTCAGCTCGCCAACCTGGCGGCCATTCGCAAGTATCCGCTCACGCAACATCGTGATGTCACCGAGCGGGCGCTGGGCTCGGTGTCGCGCGCCTACTTCGATCCCGTGGCAAAGAAGATCTTCGCGGCCTTCAACTATCCCGGCGTCGTCGCGCACATCGGCGCCATCGACATCGAGAACGGCGCGGTGCAGCGCATCCTGCCGATCAAAGGACCGGTGATCTACAGCGTGACGTCGCTGGCGTGGGATCCGGGCGAGCGCGCGCTGTTTTTCACGACCGACAACGGCTCGTTCCGCGATTTGGTGCGGCTCGACCCGGCCACCGGCCGCACCCGGCTGCTTCAGAAAGACGCGCGCATCGGCGACATCGTCTTCAGCAAGAGCGACAAGGCCATCTGGGGGATCCGCCACCTGAATGGCTTCGTCACCATCGTCCGGATTCCCGAGCCCTACACCGCGTGGGAGCAGATCAAGACGCTGCCCTACGGCACGATCGTCTACGATCTCGACGTCTCGCCGGACGGCACCAAACTGGCCGCGTCGTTCGGCGAAATTACCGGCGCGCAGGACGTGCGCGTGCTGAGCATCGAGGCACTGAAAAAAGGCGACGTGACGCCGCTGGCGAAGTTCGACTTCTCGCAGTCGGTGCCGAACGGCTTCACCTTCTCGGCAGACGGCCGCTATCTCTACGGCAGCTCCTATCTGACGGGAGTTTCCAACATCTTTCGGTATGAGCTGGAGGGCGGCACGGTCGAGGCCGTCAGCAACACCGAGACCGGTTATTTCCGTCCTGTTCCACTGGGCGGCGACGATCTGCTCGTGTTCCGTTACACCGGCGCCGGTTTCATCCCAACCCGCATCGTCGCTAAACCGGTCGCTGACGCCGGCAACATCACGTTCCTCGGCGAGCGTCTCGCGGCGGAACATCCCGTAGTCATGAGCTGGAACGTCGGCTCTCCGCTGGTGATTCCGTACGACACGCTCGACAAGCATCAGCGCCCTTACCGATTGCTCGGCAGCATGCGGCCCGAGTCGTTCTACCCGATCGTGCAGGGTTACAAGAGCACCCAGGCGGCGGGCATGCGGCTGAACTTAGCGGATCCGATCCGGTTGAACCAGGCCAACGTCGCGGTCTCGTACTCGCCGGCCGGGAGCCTCGAGTCGTCTGAGCGGTTGCACGTGGAAGCCGAGTACCAGCGCTACGACTGGCGAGGGCACGCCGCCTACAACAAGGCGGATTTCTACGACCTGGTTGGCCCGACCAAGACCGGACGCCGGGGATACGATCTCGGCGTCGGCCGATCGACGACGCTCGTTTACGACGAACCCCGGCGCCTGACACTGGATGTAGATGCGAGCTTGCAGGGCAACCTCGATCAGCTGCCGGACTATCAGAACATTCCCGTCCAGGTCGATCGGTTGACAATGGTCGACGCCAGGCTGGACTTCAGCGATGTGCGGCGATCGCTCGGCGCGGTCGATGCGGAGTCGGGCACGCTGTGGAAGGTGGAGGCGCAGGGTGCGCTCGTGGATCGAGCGCCGTTTTCCAGCTTTCGTGGCAGTTACGATCGCGGCCTGGCATTGCCCGCCGGCCACTCATCGATCTGGTTCCGCCAGGCGGCCGGCTTCTCGCCACACGATCGCACACAACCGTTCGCCAACTTCTTCTTCGGCGGATTCGGCAACAACTACCTCGATCGCGGCGACGAGAAGCGCTATCGCGGGTTCGAGAGTTTCCCCGGCGCCGACATCAACGAGATCGGCGGGCGGAACTTCGTCAAGTCGATGGTCGAGCTCAACCTGCCGCCGCTGCGCTTCGAGCGCGTCGGCTCGCCCGGGTTCTACGCCACCTGGCTGCGGCCGGCTGTGTTCGTGGGAGCCCTGGCCACGAACCTGGACGACAGTCCCTCGCGTCGCGTGCTTTTCAACACCGGCGCGCAGCTCGACGTGCGGATCTCGGCGCTGTCGGTGCTCGATCTCACCCTCTCATTTGGCGGCGCCGTCACTGTTGAACACGGGCACGCGCCCCGTCGCGAACTGATGCTCTCGCTGAAAGTCCTGAGGTAGTGGAGTGCGTGTGGAACAGCGAATGCGGGCCGTTCCGAAGGACGGCTAGATGCAGGAGCTGATCGCGCTCGCGCCCGGGCTGATGTTCCTGATGGCGCTGTGGTTCATGGACAGCTTCCGGCTGGTGCGCCCCTCGTCCATTGCGGTCGCGCTGCTCTACGGCGCGGCGGCCGCGCTCGGCTGCGAGGCCCTTCATGGCTGGCTGATGCCGGCCACCGGGCTCGACCCGAGATCGTTCTCGCGCTATGTCGCTCCCGTCACCGAGGAAATCGCGAAGGCGGCGTTTGTCGCGATCCTGATCGCGCGAGGGCGCGTCGGCTTCCTGGTCGATGCGGCCGTGCAAGGCTTCGCGGTAGGCACGGGCTTCGCCATCGTCGAGAATGCGACCTACCTGCGCGACTTCGGCAATGCGCCGCTGATGTTGTGGGCGGTGCGCGGCCTTGGCACCGGCGTCCTGCACGGCGCGACCGCAGCGGTCGCGGGCATTGTCGGCAAGACGATGGCGGATCGGCATCCGCGCCTTGCCCACCATAGCGCTTTGCGCGACGGTGGGCTGTGGCTGACGTTTCTGCCCGGCGTGGCGCTCGCGGTGGTGATTCATTCGGTCTACAACCACCTGCTCGCGTTTCCGGGCGTGGCCGCCGTGGTCTTGCTCGTGGCCCTTCCCATCGTCGTGGTCGCGGTATTCGAGCGGAGCGAGCAGGCCACGCGTGAATGGGTCGGGGCCGGCCTGGACCTCGATCTCACGCTGTTACAGCTCGTCATGTCTGATGGGTTCCAGGCCACGCGCTTCGGCAATTACCTCAGGGCCCTGCCGTCTCACTTCGAGGGTGTGGTGGTCGCCGACATGTTCTGCCTGCTCAGAGTCGAGCTGGAGCTGGCGGTGCAAGCCAAGGCCTGGCTGATTGCGCACGAGGCCGGCCTCGATCTGCCGGTGGACGACGACCTGCACGCCACGCTTGCCGAGCGGGACTATCTGCGCCGATCGATCGGCCGGACCGGCCTGCTCGCGCTGGAGCCGTTACGCGTCACGTCGCATCGTGACTACTGGCATCACCACCTGCTGGCGCAAGCCGGCGTTCGCGAGCGCCTGCGGCAACGCGTGCGGCGTACGTTCAAGGGAGGGGTCTGACCGCTCCGCGGGGACGCCCTTTAGTTGAAAGTTGAAAGTTTCAGTTTTGAGTTTCAGTTTTAAGCGGCTTCGCTCCTGACTTGACACTTCACCCCTCGAACTGGAAACTGAAACTTGAAACTCACAACTTGAAACTAAAACTTTCAACTTTCAACTTTCAACTTTCAACTCTCTAAAGAGACGACTTGCATGACACCAGTAGCACCGCACCTAGCCGAGCCAGGGCCCGGACCGACGCTGCCCGAACCCGTGCCGTTGCCTGAACCCTCGCCGGATCCGCCGCCGACCAATCCCATTCCGCCGACGGTGCCAGGTTCACAGAGGCGTTGATGCCTCGAGCCCGTAGGTATGGCGACGAGCAGTTGAAGACGCTGCAACGTCATACGTTCAAGTACTTCTGGAACGAAACCAACCCACGGAACGGGCTGATTGCCGACAACACCGCAATCGAGACCCCCGCCAGCATCGCCGGCGTGGGATTTGCGCTGGCCACCTACCCCATCGCGGTCGACCGCTCGTACGTGACCCGCGCCCGGGCAGTGGCGCGGACCCTGGCGACGTTGCGCTTCTTCTGGAACGCTCCGCACGGCCCGACGCCGGATGCCACCGGCCATCGGGGCTTCTTTTACCACTTCCTCGATGTCGAGACCGGCCGGCGCGCCTGGCGTTGTGAGCTGTCGACCATCGATACGACTATTCTCATCGCTGGTGCGTTAACCGCGGCCGCCTACTTCGATCGGGCGACAGACGCCGAGCGTGAAGTGCGGCAGTTGGCCGACGACCTGTACCGGCGGGTCGATTGGCGGTGGGCACAAAACGGCGGCGCAACCGTGTCGCACGGCTGGAAGCCGGAAAGCGGCTTCAAGCGCTATCGCTGGGAGGGATATAACGAGGCGCTGATTCTGTACGTCCTCGGCTTGGGTTCGCCGACCCATCCCCTCCCCGAAGAGAGCTACCAGGCGTGGACCTCGACGTATCGCTGGAAGAAGCTCTACGGCCACGACTATCTCTACGGCGGCCCGCTGTTCATGCATCAACTCTCCCACGCGTGGATCGACTTCCGGGCCGTCCAGGATGCGTTCATGCGGCGGCACGCGAGTGATTATTTCGAGAACAGCCGCCGCGCCACCTACGTGAACCAGCAATACGCGGTTCGCAATCCGAAGGGTTTTCGCGATTATGGCCAGCACGCCTGGGGCATTACCGCGAGTAACGGACCCGGCCCGGCGATCCGGCGCGCGCATGGCAAGACACGGCGCTTCCTGGGGTACGCCGCGCGAGGCGTGCCCTATGGTCCTGACGACGGCACCATCGCCCCATGGGCGGTCGCCGCATCGCTGCCGTTTGCTCCGGAGATTGTGCTCCCCACGCTGCAGCACTGTGCGGAGAGGTATCGCGTGATCGAAAACGAGTACGGGCTCGTATGCAGCCTCAATCCGACGTTTCCAAGTCGCGGCACCGGAGGCCATGGTTGGATCTCGCGCAACCACTTCGCGCTCGATCAAGGGCCGGTCATCATGATGATCGAGAATTATCGCTCTGGCTTGATCTGGCGGCTGATGCGCAGCTGTCCGTACATCGTCACTGGCCTTCAACGCGCGGGGTTCACAGGCGGCTGGTTGACTGGACGGAGCTAGCGCAGTCTTCTACGCATGTCGACAAGCGTCTCTGGCGGCCAGCTGAGCGGCGGGCCGTAGAACATCACCCGATCGGCGCCGCCATCGGTGAACCACTGATCGCCCTCGCGGTCCATGAAGGCGAAACTGCGGCGATGCCCGAACTCGTGCGCGGCGGTATTCCCGATGCCGCGGCCGGCCGCGCGCAGGATGTCGTCACGGTTGGTGATCTGTAAAGACTCGGCGAATATCTGCGCTGAGGTCAGGTGCAGGTCGTAGTTGATCTGGCTCGGCGGGCAGATCCACACGCCGCACACCCAGCTTTGGCCGAAGAACATCCGGTCGCTGGGGCGAATCTCACCGCCCAGCGCGACGATCGTATCGGTGAAGCGTACCTGTAACACGTCGGTCGGTTTGCCGCGCGCGCCGACGCAGACTCTCGGAAACCCTTCAAAGGCGGCCGCCAGCGTCGAAGTGGCGGTCTGTGTGACCAGCGCCGTTTCCTCCGCCGTCAGGCTGCGCCGCGCCGGCGGTCGTGACGAATCCACCCACGTGAGCGGACCGGTCCAGTCGAATTGGATGTTGAAACGACAAGGCGACCGCGCGCATGACGCGCTAAACACGACTATCACGAGGGTCTGTCCACTCCGCAGCGCAGTTCGCAGGAGGGAGGTAGGCGTCATTTCAAGTTGAAAGTGGAAAGTTGAAAGTTGGAAGTTGGAAGTTTAAGTTAGCTGAGCCGTCGACGGCCGGGGTGTTTCCGCATCCCGACAACCGCCACGCGTTCGTGACGGTGCGCAACGACAACTCGATGCTGGTGCTTGATTTGACGACTGGCGAAACGGTGGCCCGCGTCGAGGTGCAGAGCAGCCCCGACGGGGTCACCTATTCGCCGATCCTGCGACTTGGCACCCCATAAAGGGGTGCCCTACGGTATTAGCCGCGGGCTTGGCACCCCAAGTGCCCTACCTTGTCAAGGCTGCCCTGCGTAGGGCACCCCTTTATGGGGTGCCTACGTTGTTAGCCGCGGACCATCGTCTGCGGCGCCTTCTTGGGGAACATCTCCTTGAAGGCCTTCGTGAACCTGTCCATCTCTTCGGGCAAGCCGACCGAGACGCGCAGGTGCTGAATCATCGGCGGGAACGGACGGCCGACGAGGATGCCCCTGGTGCGGAACTCTTCGATCACCGGCTGCACCGTGCGGCCCTCGAGGCTGACCATGAAGAAATTGGTCTGCGACGGAATCGTCGGGTAACCGTGTGCTTCGAGCTCGCGCGTGGTCTTGTTGCGGAGGTCGACGACCTTCTTCTTGACGTCGGCCTGCCCCTGCGTGTCCTTGAGCGACGCCGCGGCGCCCCACTTGGCGAGCACGTTGACGCTGCCCATCGAGTACGGCCGCATCTTGCGGATGATCTCGGGCGTTGACACCGCGTAGCCGATGCGCATCGCGGCCAGCGCCGCGATCTTCGAGAAGGTGCGCGCCACGATCACCGGGCGGCCTTCGAGCACGTACGGCATCGAAGTGCCATAGGCCGGGTCGTCGACGAAGTGATGGTAGGCCTCGTCGATCAGGATCGGCATGTCCTTCGGAATGCCCTCGATCACCTGCTTCACTTCCTTGGCCGTCACCACCACGCCGGTCGGGTTGTTCGGGTTGCAGAGGTAGAAGAAGCCGATGTCCCTGGCGTTCTTGTTGGTCGCCTCGATCATGCCGGGAATGTCCTGGCGGTAGTCCTTCAGCAGCGGCAGCTTGATCGCGTCGGCCTTGATGTTGGTGGCGTGCTGATACACCGAGCCGTAGGACGGATCCGCGCCGATCACTTTTTTGCCGGCCGGCAGGAAGGTCGTGCCGACGACCTGCAGCACTTCACCCGACCCCGCGGTCAGCAGGATGTTCTCGGGCTTCACGCCGTGATGTTCGGCGATGGCCTGCACGATGTTGCCGTCCGGATAGCCGTAGCGGTTGGCGTACTTCCACGCCCCGTTCATGGCCTTCATGACCGATTCGGGCGGGCCCCAGTTGTTTTCGTTGCTGGCGAGCTTGGCGAAGCTGTCGTAATCCGCGTCTGACCCCTTGAACTGCTGCGTGCCACCCTGGGCCAGCAGATCCACGCTGGGCCGAAGTCCCAGGACGCCCACGGTGGCGGCGACCCCTCCGAAAAACCGACGACGAGAAAGCGGTTGCCTGAAGTGCATGAATCCTCCGGGAAAGAGACCGATTTTAGATGCGAGAAGTTTATCTGATCTGGGGCTCGCGGGCTAACGCGAAACGTTCAACTTTCAACTCTCAAGGCCGCTCGAACTCGATCATCCGGGTCGACTTCCCCGTCAGAAAAAATCGCGCCCGCTTTCCGGCGAGGCGGTCGGTGCCCGCGCCGCTCTCGATGCCCACGGCCTGCGGATACCATTCGCCCCCGCTCATCAGCTTCTGCGGCGCCGTCCACCGTTCGGGATTCGAGAGCGAAGGAGAATACGACACGTAGATGCCTTCCGTGCCAAAGTTCTCGTCCTTGGCCCGGTTCAGCAGCATCACGTACTGCTCGAGATACGTATTCCAGTGAACCGACGCGCCCCAGAACACATCGGCGCGCGGGTTGCCGTCGTGGAATGGCTGTGCGGCGCGCTCGAGCGGCGTGCCGGGCGGATACGAGCCCGTCACCGGCAGCCAGGCGCCGTCGTTGAAAATCGCGGCTTTGCCTGCCGGCGCATCGCGATCGGCCCACGCGAGCCTGGCCACTGCCACACCCTGACGCTCGCGGCCGCCCGAATACTGGCTGAAGAAGAGATACACGTCTTGCTTGTTCGCATCCAGCAGCGCCGACACGTCACCCACGCCGCCGAGCACAAAGCGGTTGGTGGACGCGCACTGCGCGCTGCCATCCGGCGCATCGAGAACAATCCCGAGATCCTCCCAGGTGCGTCCCTGGTCCGAAGAACGGGCGGCGCCGATGCGTGGCAATTGCCGATCGGGGCGGCCGCACTCGTCGGCCGGCCGCTCGTGATGGTAATAGCCGTACCACGTCCCGGCATCGTCGGTCACGATTGATTCCATCCACACGCCGTGACCCGGATGCGTCGTGAAGGCGACCGCTTCGCCACGATGCAGTTGCTCGACGCTTGAGCCCGACGATTGAACCGGGACGCCGCCCCACGACGTGATGACGAACAGCTCGCGGCGGCCGTTGACGAGATCCCAGACGAAGGGATTGCTCGAGTCCACATCACCGGGGAGTTCGACGAGCGACGCCGGCACGAGCCGCGCCGACGGCGTCCCCGGCGCGCGCGCGTCAAGTGCCGCGAGTGACAGAGCGATCAGGGCTGCAGCCGCAGAGACTCTGAACACGCTGGCTACTGTACCAGTTCGCGGGGAAGGCTTGTCTCGTACAGGATCAAGTGTGCATCGCGCTGGAGCTCTCGCAGCCCGAAACTTTCGATCACCGGTGCGGCGGCGCTTTCGCTGATGAAGCGCTGATCCAACACAACGTAGGCCAGATTCGCGCGCTGCACAAACGCGGCGCCGCCCTCGTGCAGGACGACGCGATCGTCCGGGTCGAGGTCCTGGGGCTCGCTGAGCTTCATCAGCACGGCGAGCGTTGGAAACTCGGCTCGCATCCGGGCGATTCGCTGTGGCGAAATCCGCGACAGGTATCCGCCGATCAGCGTCTTGCCGTGTCGTGTCTGGTTGAATTGCGAGCGCGCCCGAAAATTTCCGATCGACGAAACGCCATCGCGAACGCCGACTGGCAGCGTCAAGACGCGAATCGGCCTGGGATCGGCCGCGATCGTGTCGTAGACCGGTGAGATGGCGGCCGAGTAGAGCGTGCGCGGCGCCGGCCAGAGCTCAACGACCAGGAGAATCGTGGCCACGCTCAGAATCAGGCGGCGGCGCTGCGGCCAGCGCGCGCTTAACGCCATCAACGCGCCGGCCAACAGGATCGCAACACCGAGCGCTGTCACGATCGCGAAGCGCGACGGCGTCCTGGCAAAGCCGATCATGGGCAGGTAGCGCAGCAACGACCAGGGCCCCGGGATGTGCGTGTTGTATCCGGCGACATGGATGAAAGGCCCGAGCGAGAGCGCCGCAAAGCCGGCGGTAAGCCACCACCACCGCCGGCGCGGCCGATAGCTGCCGCGCCAGACTGCGAATACGACGATGGCCAGCGCCACCACGCTGACCGACGCCACGTACTCGACAAACTGCGTCGGCGCGGCGGCCTGCCAATCACCCGTCACCCTCCGGACGATGGGGTGACTGGGATTCGGCGACACGAACGACAGCAGGTCGACGCCGGGGGGACTGCTCCGCCAGAAGATCCGCGGCGAGACCAGATTGCCGTCCATGACGCGCTGACCCAGCCCGAAAAGCACCGGCGACAGCGGCCCGGCGCACGCGAGCACACCAACGAGCGCCAGCTTGAGCGCGTGTGGCTGCAGCCGCGCCAATAGCTCAACGCGCGGCCGGAAAGAGATCGCGAGCCGGACGAGGACCAACACCGTCAGGATCAAGACCGGCGTGTAGAGCTCGCGCACGCTGACCCGCACACCCACGACTGAAACAACACCTCTGACGCCGATCAACATGCCGATGACCAGCCCGGTAATCGAGACGAGCAGCACATCGATCAGCCACGTCCACGTCGGCCGCACCGGCGCCGCGGCCCGGCTCAGCCACCCGACCGTCGCAGCCACGTACAGCCCCGCGATCATCAGGCAGTAGACGCCGAAGTACGCGTCGCAGAACGCCGCCCACGCCATGCAAACGCCCACCAGCGCGGCATCGCGAAACGATCGCGATCGGTCGGCGTTGATCAAGGCCCAGAGAAACGCCGGCAGCGGCGCGGCGGCCACCAGGCTGAAGTGACCCGTGCTTCTCGCAATCAACACCGGCGACCATGCAAACGCCAGCGCTGCCAGCCAGGCTTCCCAGCGCCCCGCGCCCATCGCGCGACGCGCCAGCCCGTAGGTGGCGAGCCCGTTCAACACGCCCATCAGCAGGAAGACGACGTTGAACGACGTAATCACGCCGAGCCATGAGATCAACGGCGCCGCGAGCAGATCGAGGAACACGGTGTAGTTGTGCTGCGCTAAGTCGACTCGCGGCGACAGCGCCAGGATCGTGTCGGTTGACAGCGGGTTTCGAGCGCGCGTCAGCTCGTGGTGGAACACCCATTGGTTCCACACGTACACGCCGGTGTCGCCACCGGGATCACCCGTGAGATGGGTGCCCATGTGCAGGGGCAGCGGCCACGCGAACGCCAGCGCGACCAGCGCGAAGCTGCCAAGGACGAGGACGCGGGGGGCAATCATCCGTCCCATCGGAAGGCAGGTACATTATCCCGCCAAACCAGATCGGCGTCGGGGAAGGATCTGCTCTTCAGCTAGCCCGGACTATTCATGAAGGCCCAGAATAGTCCGCCCTCCGGGCTTCGACTCAGGCCCAATTCGCGGCCTTCGCTCAGGACTAGCCCGGGCGACGGGCTAGCGCGAGAAGTTGATCACCCAGTCGGACCGGCCGCCGAGGAACAGCCGCGCGGTCGCGCCGGCCATCTTGTCGGTACCACTACCTGTTGTGAGACCGATGACTTGCGGATACCAGCGGCCCCCCGTCATGATCAGTTCCGGGGTCGTCCACAACTCCGGATCGTCGAGCCGCGGGGCGAACGAGACGTAGATCCCGTCCTGTGAGTACGACTCGTCACGCGCCCGATTGAGCAGCATCACATAGCGCTGGATGTTCTCGTTCCAGTGCACCGACGGCCCCCAGAAGGCATCGACCCGCCCATCGCCGTCGTGCCATGCGAGCGTCGTGCGCTCGAGCGGCGTGCCCACGGGGTATTCTCGCCAGACACGGCGGGTCTTCCCAAAGACGTCCTCCGAGTCCATGCGATTGATCCGCGATGGCAACCAGACCCCGCCGCTCCATACCGTGACGCGACCCGTGGGCCGGTCGCGATTGGCCCACACCAGCCGGGCCACCGCCACACCTTGTGCGGTCACTTGCTTCTGGTACTGGCTGTAGAAAATGTAGAGATCCGTCTTCGCGTCGTTGAGCATCACGCTCAGGTCGCCGACGCCTCCGATCACGTACCGATTCGGCGAGTCGCACGCAATCGAACTGGTGGCCGCTTCGAGGACGATGCCGAGATCCTCCCAGGTGCGGCCACGATCTGCCGAGCGGGCCGAACCGATGCGCGCCACCGCGCGGTCGGGCCGGCCGCAGACCACCGCGGGATTCTCATTGTGGTAATAGCCGTACCACGTGCCGTCGTCGTCGACGACGACCGCTTCCATCCAGACGCCGTTGCCGGGATGCGGACTGAAGACGACATCCTGCGCGCCGCCGAGTCGATTCAGCGCGGGCCCGACTGCCACGCGCGGCGCTCCCGCGGTTGACGTCATGACGGCGAGTCGGCTGACGCCGTCTTCGTTGCTCCAGATCGCCGGGCTGTTGGAATCAACCCCGCCCGGCAGGACGATGGTCGGGGCGGGCGTGATGGAGACCCGGGGCGACGGTTCAACCGCAGCCGGCGACTGTGTCGCGACGATGTCCGGAAAGAACGCGGCCGCGAAGCAAGCCAGGCAAACTAACAGCACACGACGTGTGACGGGTGTCATGACTTGATGGTTTACTCGCCACGACGATGTCCTGTTTACCGAGTGACATCCCGTAACCGTGGGGTACGACGCATCGTCGGATAAACTTGATGTGTCGATGAAGCTCGATTTGTCTCCAAATGTTTTCGCCGCGGTTCTTCTAACGGTTCTGCCGTCGCTTGCAGCCGCGCAGAGTACCGAACACGTCCACGCACCGCAGACGCCGGCGCGCGTCGCCGCACCGCTGACGACGACGGGCGAGCGGCCCTCGGTACGGGCTGTGCTTGCGACGGCAGCGCCGAAGATCGACGGCATCCTCAACGAGGCTGTCTGGCAGTCTGCCACCCCGATCGACAGGTTCGTTCAGCAGGAGCCGCTCGAGGGGCAGCCGGCCTCCGACCGCACCGAGGTGCGCATCCTGTATGACCAGGGGCACCTCTTCATCGGCGTGCACGCCTACGCGTCGCTCTCGGTGATCGCGACGGAAATGCGGCGTGATGCCGACCGCCTGTTTGACGAAGACAACTTCCAGGTGATTCTCGACACCTTCCACGACTCGCGCAATGCCTTCATGTTCCTGACGACGCCGCTTGGCGCGAA
>JANOZI010000425.1:0-2148 GCA_031429375.1 Acidobacteriota bacterium
CCGCTGAGAAATCAGCGGCCCCATTCAAGCACCAGCGTCCAAGACGGCTACAGTCGGCCGAGCATGTTCCGCTGAGAAATCAGCAGGTCGGTCACATGGGCCTCGCCCCGATCCAACGACCCAATTACCAAACCCCTCACCCCCCCAAATCCGCTACAATCAGCAGTTCGCATGGCACCTCAGTTCGTCTACACCATGAAGGGGCTCGGGAAGGTTTATCCTCCCGACGCCCAGGTCCTCAAAGACATCTGGCTCTCGTTTCTCCCCGGCGCCAAGATCGGCGTGCTGGGCTTGAACGGCGCCGGCAAGTCCACCCTGCTCAAGATCATGGCCGGCGTCGAGACCAACTTCACCGGCGAAGCATTCGCCGGGCAGGGCGTTTCGGTCGGCTACCTCGCGCAGGAGCCGACGCTTAACCCCGAGAAAGACGTCCGGGGCAACGTCGAAGAAGGCGTCGCCGAAATCAAGAACCTGCTCGATCGCTACGACGCGATCAACGCCAGGCTTGGCGAGGACATGACGCCGGCGGCGATGGACAAGCTGCTCGAAGAGCAGTCGAAGCTGCAGGACAAGATCGACGCGACCAACGCCTGGGACCTCGATTCGCGCCTCGACCTCGCGATGGATGCCTTGCGGTTGCCGCCTGGAGACGCCGATGTCACCACGCTGTCGGGCGGCGAGCGGCGCCGCGTCGCGTTGTGCCGGCTGCTGTTGCTGTCGCCGGACCTGCTGCTGCTGGACGAGCCGACCAACCACCTCGACGCCGAATCGGTGGCGTGGCTCGAGCGCTTCCTCAAGGATTATCCGGGCACGGTCGTCGCGGTCACGCACGATCGCTACTTTCTCGACAACGTCGCCGGCTGGATTCTCGAGCTCGATCGCGGCAGCGGCATTCCGTACGAGGGCAACTACACCGGCTGGCTCGTGCAGAAACAGAACCGGCTGGCGCAGGAAGAAAAAACCGAGTCGAAGCGCCAGCGCTCGCTGCAGCGCGAGCTCGACTGGATCCGCATGTCGCCGCGCGCCCGGCAGGCCAAGGGCAAGGCGCGACTCAACGCCTACGAACAGTTGCTCGCCGAAGACAGTGCGCAGAAAGTCGACACCATCGAGATCTACATCCCGCCCGGCCCCCGCCTCGGCGACATCGTCGTCGAAGCCCGCAAGCTCAGGAAGGCGTACGGCGAGACCGTCTTGTTCGACAACCTGACCTTCACGCTGCCGCCCGGCGGCATTGTCGGCGTGATCGGCCCGAACGGCGCCGGCAAGACCACGACGTTCCGCCTGATCACGGGGGAGGAGCAGCCCGATGCCGGCACGCTGCGCCTCGGCGAGACGGTGCAGGTCGGCTATGTCGATCAGTCCCGCGAGCTGGCGCCGAACAAGTCGGTGTTCGACGAGATCACCGACGGCGCCGATGAGTTGGCGATGGGGAAGAAGACGGTGGCGTCGCGCGCCTACGTGTCGTGGTTCAACTTCAAGGGCGCGCAGCAGCAGCGCAAGGTCGGCACGCTGTCGGGCGGCGAAAGAAACCGCGTCCATCTCGCCAAGCTGCTGCGCAAGGGCAGCAACCTGTTGTTGCTCGACGAACCGACCAACGACCTCGACGTCGACACCCTGCGCGCGCTCGAAGAGGCGCTGCTCAATTACGCCGGCTGCGCGGTCGTCATCAGCCACGATCGGTGGTTCCTCGATCGCATTGCCACGCACATTCTCGCCTTCGAAGGCGACAGCGAGACGGTGTGGTTCGAGGGCAACTACCAGGATTACGAGGCCGACCGCAAGCGCCGCCTGGGCGCCCAGGCCGACCAGCCGCATCGCATCAAGTACAGAAAACTCACGCGAAATTGAATGTTGTGTAGAGGCGGGTCTTCAGACCCGCCTACGGTGTAGCGCGGAACTTTATGTCCGCCGGTGTAGCGCGGAACTTTAGTTCCGCGAAAAGGAGAAGAGATGAAGGCAGATCAGGCGAAGTTTCTGGCAGAGACCCTCGGGCAAGGCCTGCAGGGTGAGTGGATGCACACCTACAAGGCGATCAACGCCGTGCCCGACGACAAGAAAGACTACAAGCCGCAGGGCGATTCCCGTAGCGCGTGGGACCTGGCGCACCATCTCGCGGTGTGCGACGTCGGGTTCCTGAACGCGGTCGCG
>JANOZI010000426.1:0-2195 GCA_031429375.1 Acidobacteriota bacterium
CGGTTGCGCGCGTAATTTTGGTCGAGCGCCACATCGAGGAGGCCGGCCTGTCCGCGGACATAGATCGGCGGCATGTTGGCGGTGATGGTGTGGAGCGGCGAGCCGTCCTTGTTCAGGACGCGGATGCGGCCAGGCTTCTCGGTGATCAAAAACCGTCCGCTCGGTAACAACTGGACCGCCCACGGATTGTCCAGGCCGCTCGCAATGGTGGCGACGCTGACGTCAACCGTCTGGTGATACGGCGCATGGGTCTGTCCCGGAAAGACGGGGTGGTCGGTATCGAGTTGCGGCGGCCGCTTGTCGATCGGCTGGCCTTCGGCCGTGAAGATTTCGAAGGGTCTGCGCGCCTGCCCTGCGTTCCCGCCAGCGGGGGTCTGGGCCGCCAGTATCGCGGACGTCATAACCAGCGCGGCAATGGTGGATAGCGTTACAAGTGGCTTCATGTCCGGTCCTCTTCAATCGAGCTGCACGTCGGTTGCGCCAAGCCGGGGCCGGCGACCAGGTCGGCACTTCGTACGATCCGTTCAACGACCGCGGCACCAGATTGTCGCACGAAGTCTGGATGGTGCTCGTCGTTGATGAACTCGGGCTCCTGACTGCGCGGATCATGATTGGAACGGGGCGGCACGTGCCAGCCTTCGTGGAGACCACGGCCGCGACGGCGACCCAGTTACAGGCACTCGCGCCTGGCCGACTTCAACGATGAGAAGCTTGATCTCTCGATAACGTGGGGTGGTGCGAGCGTCGGCGATGACTATGTTTCCACCCCCGAGGCACGGTGGTCTTCGCGAGCGAACGCACGGCGCCGGTGGCCGGATCGAACAGCTGGTATTTCAGGTTGTGCGTGCGTTGGTACTGCTCCTGGGCGGTCGTGCCCCCATGGCCGCGTGGTGCACGTCGGCGGCCACGCCAACAATAGCAACGCGGGGCTTCGCAAGCTCAATATTTTCGACCCGACGACCGGCAAGTGGGAGCCCCGTCCCGAGCCGTGCCAAAATGCGCGGTGGTTCGGCGACCGCTACGGGCGCCACCTCGGCTACGCAACCAGCGTCTAAGCGCTGACGTGCCGGCTCTACTCGTCCTTACTGGCGCGTTCAGCGAGTGCAGCGACCACGACAATCAGTTCCAGCGGATCCACCGGCTTCACCAGATGGATCTGGAAGCCGCTCGCTAATGCGGTCACGCGGTCTTGGGGCCGGGCGTACGCGGTGAGGGCTGCGGCCGGCGTTCGGCGTAAGGACTCGCGCATCAGCCGGATCGCGCGAATCAGCTGAAAGCCGTCCATGCCGGGCATGCCGATGTCCGCGATAATGACGTCGGGCGTGTGTCGCTCGAGGATGTCCAGTGCCGCCAGACCCGATTGAGCCGTGATCACGGTCGCGCCCGCGCCCTCGAGGACGGTCTTCACCACGTTCAATGAATCGGGTTCATCGTCCACAGCCAACAGCGTGAGTCCATCAAGCCTGGGGCGCTGGTCGAGAGCCGGAGCTCGATCGGTGCGGGGTTGCTCGCGAACACTGGCGGGAGAGGGATGGACGATCATCAACGGAAGGGCAAACACGAACGTGGCGCCCTGACCTGCGCCGCCGCTCTTCGCGACAATCGTTCCTCCGTGCAGCTCGGCCAATTGTTTGGCGATCGCCAAACCCAGTCCAAGGCCGCCATACCGCCGGGAAAATGATCCGTCCGCTTGTCTGAATTTTTCGAACACGAACGGGAGAAATTCCGGCGTGATGCCGATGCCCGTGTCGCTCACGGTGATCTCGACGTGGGAGTTCACGCGCGCGAGCCGCAGTTGGACCTTGCCACCCCGTGCGGTGAATTTGATGGCGTTGGACAACAGGTTCCACACGATTTGTTGGAGGCGGCTGGGATCGCCAGAGGCCGGCGTCGCAATCGGGTCGATTACCGTCTCGACCCGGACCCCCTTCGCGTTCGCCGCGGGCATGACGGTCGCGCATGACTCGCGGAGCACCGTGGGGAGATCGACCTCTTGGACATCCAGCCGCAGCCGGCCGGCCACGATGCTGGAGACGTCGAGCACGTCCTCGACGATCTGCTTCAACGATGTGGCGTTGCGTTCGATGACCTCGAACACGTGTTGCAGTTCAGCCGGCTGAACCATCCCGCCGCGGAGCAGTCGCGCATAGGTCAATACCGAGCCAAGCGGGGTGCGCAGTTCATGCGATAGGGTC
>JANOZI010000427.1:0-3433 GCA_031429375.1 Acidobacteriota bacterium
GTGGCCGGCATCGCGCTCGATCGCGCGGTGCTCGCCGAGGTGATCACCACGCTCGGGAGCATTCCGATCGCCGCCTATGCCACCCCTTCGACCGAGGAGCTGCCGGCGGCGGTGCGGAAGTTCGTGATGGCGCACGACGGCCTGCTGCTCGCCAACCACGGCGCCCTCGCGCTGGCCGGCGACGTGATGTTGGCCTATTACCGGATGGAAACCATCGAGCACTTCGCGAAGATCAGTTTGGTGGCGCGCACGCTCGGGCGCGAGAACCTGCTGTCGCGCGCCGAAGTCGATCGGCTGCAGGGGCTGCGCGGCATGTACGGCATCGCGTCGCCGGCGCCGATCTGCACCGACGAGACCACGACCGGCGGCAGCGATCAGCTCGATTGCCAGGTGGTGCAGGCGCCGCAATCGACTGCGCGGCTCGTGCCCCACACGCTGCAGCCGCCGTCAACCGGCACGGACGCGGAAATTCGGCTAACATACCGCGAGCTGACCGCGCTCATTGAGGATGCCGTCAGACAACTTAAGTAGGCTCGAGACTCGAGGCTTGAGGCTCGAGCCGACTTGGGACCTGGGACTGGTGGCGCGGGGAATTTCCCCAAGCCGCAAGCCGCAAGCCCCAAGCCAATTGGGAGGCAGTAATGGGTGAAGCGCTCGGCATGGTCGAAACCAAGGGGCTGGTCGCGATGATCGAAGCGGCCGATGCCATGGTGAAGGCCGCCAAGGTGTCGTTGGTCGGATGGGAAAAAATCGGCGCGGGCTACGTCACGGCGATCGTGCGTGGCGATGTCGCCGCCGTCAAGGCCGCGACCGATGCCGGCGCCGCCGCGGCCCGCCGGGTCGGCGAGCTCGTCTCCGTGCACGTGATTCCACGGCCCCACGCCAACCTCGAAGACATTCTGCCCATCGGCAAGGCCAGCACCGGCAAGAGCTAAGCCGCAGGTGATGCAGTTGGCGCACATCCTGTAGGGCACGCCGCGCCATGCTTCTCGCGCGCATCGTCGGCACCGTGGTCGCAACGCGGAAGGATCCGCGCCTGGTCAGCAGCAAGCTGTTGCTGGCGCGCGGGATCGATCCCAAGGGCAAGGCGGAAGGCAACTACCTGGTCGCCATCGATACCGTTGACGCCGGTGTCGGCGAAACGGTGCTGATTGTCAGCGGCAGCTCGGCGCGGCTGGCCACCGGCATGAAAGACGTCCCGGTTGACGCCGCCGTCGTCGGCATCATCGACGACATCGACGTCGTGGAGTAAACGCCGTGCAGCTGGCCCGGGTGATCGGAGACGTCGTTGCCACGCGCAAGGATCCCGGGTTCCACAGCACCACGCTGCTCGTGCTTCAACCGATCGGCGCTGACGGCAAAGACGTGGGCCGCGCGCTCGTCGCGGTCGACTCGGTCGGCGCCGGTGTGGGCGAGACGGTGTTCTTCGTTCGCGGCAAGGAAGCCGGCTTTCCGTTCCATCCCACCGAGATGCCGGCCGATGCCGGAATCGTTGGCATCGTCGATCACTGGTCGTTCCCGGACAAATGATCCTGGCGCGCGTGGTCGGACAGGTCGTGGCAACGCAGAAACGCCCGCAGTTCGAGGGCGCCACGCTGCTGCTGGTGCAACCCGAGACGCCGCAGGGCGAGGCGCGCGGGGTGACGCTGCTCGCCATCGACTCGGTCGGCGCGGGCGTGGGCGAGCGGGTCATCGTCGTGCTGGAAGGGCGCGCGGCCGGCGAGGCGCTCGGCAAGAAACACGCTCCCGTCGACGCCGCGATTGTTGGTATCGTCGATCAACTGGAGTATGTCGAATGAACGACGACGAAATCCGCGCGTTGATTCGAGTGGCGATTGAAAAGCACCTGTCCGCCTTCGCTCGCGATGAAACAGGCGAGCTACGGCGGACACCCACCGAAGCGGCCTCCGGCCGCGAAGGTGGGTGGGGCATGAGCTCCAGTCAGTATCCGCTGCCGCGCGCGGAAGACGACACCCAGTGTTTGATTGAGCCGGCCGTGCGGTGCAACCATTGCGGCTACTGCCAATGTCATGGACATTAGGCACCCCATAAAGGGGTGCCCTACGGATTACTGTGAAACCTAAAGTTCTCGTCACACGGCGACTCCCGTCATCAGTCATCGCGCGTCTCGAAGAGGCCTGCGAGGTCGATCTCCACACCGATCGGGCGGCGATGACGCGCGACGAGCTGTTGCGCCGCGTCAAGGGCAAGGACGCGCTCGTGTGCTTGCTGACCGATACCATCGACGCCGCGGTGCTCGACGCCGGCGCACCGACGTTGAAGGTCGTGGCCAACGTGGCGGTCGGGTTCAACAACATCGAAGTGCCCGCCTGCCGCGCGCGCGGCGTGGTCGCCACCAACACACCGGATGTGCTGACCAACGCCTGCGCCGATTTCACGTGGGCATTGATTCTCGCGGTCACACGCAGGCTCAGCGAAGGTGAACGCGTGGTGCGCGCGAAGGCGTGGCCGGGATGGAGCCTCGACTACATGCTCGGCATGGAGTTGCGAGGCAAGCAACTCGGCCTGGTGGGCCTGGGCCGGATTGGCAGTGCCGTAGCGTTGAAGGCGCCGGTGTTTGGCATGACGGTGGCGTACCACTCGGTCGATCCCGCGACCGTGCCCGGTGCGGTCGAAATGCCATTGGATCGCCTGCTCGCGACCTCGGATGTCGTGTCGCTCCACGTGCCGATGCTGGCTGAAACCAGGCACCTCATCGATCAGAAAGCGCTGACGAAGATGAAGCGCTCTGCGTATCTGATCAACACCGCTCGCGGTCCGGTGGTGGACGAAGCGGCGCTCGCGTGGGCGCTCAAGGAACGCCTGATCGCCGGCGCGGCGCTCGACGTCTACGAGAATGAGCCTGACGTGCACCCCGCCCTGCTCGCGCTCGAGAATGTCCTGCTGATTCCGCACCTGGCCAGCGCCACCACGGAGACGCGCACGGCGATGGCCGACCTTGCCGTCTCGAACACCCTGGCCGTGCTCTCTGGCCAAAAGCCGCTCACCCCGGTCACGTGAAGACGGCCGGGACTCCACATTTCAAGCCTGCCGCCGCCATCGTGGAACGGGTCATGCGCAAGCTCGCCCGGGAGATCGACGGGCTCGAGCTGCCTGCGGTCGAGAAGATCTCCGAGAGCCAGCGGGAGGATCCGTTCCAAATCCTGATCTCGGCGCTGCTTTCTGCCCGCACGCAAGACGCGACCACGCTGGCGGCGTCGAGAAGATTGTTCAGGAAGGCGCGGACGCCGGATGGGGTGGCGAAGCTCGGCGTGAAGCAGATCGAGAAGCTGATCTATCCGGTGAGCTTCTATCGCAACAAGGCGGTGTTCGTGCAGCAAACCGCCAGGGCCATCGTCGAGCGCTTCGGCGGCCGGGTGCCGTCGACGCTCGAAGACCTCGTCACCCTGCCGGGTGTCGGCCGCAAGACGGC
>JANOZI010000428.1:0-5321 GCA_031429375.1 Acidobacteriota bacterium
GTGCCGTCGAGCTCCATCTTGTAGACCTCGCCGGTGAACTCGGCGGGCCCGGCCGGCGCGCTGTCGGGCCAGGAGTTCGAGACGTAGAGGTACTGCTTGCCCGGGTTCTTCGGCCCCGGACCGCCCGACACGCACACCGCCCATGGGTTGCCGACGTCCGGGTAATTCGCCTTCCAGTTCAGGTCGTTGTCGAGCACCTGCACCCGCGCGTTGCCGCGGTCGCCGACGTAGACGTTGCCCTGGAAATCGGTGGCGATCGAGTGCGGCGTGTTGAACTCGAGGTTGCCGCGTCCCTGCTTGCCGACCGCCTTTACGAAGCGGCCGTTCTTGTCGTACTTCACCACGCGCGCATCGAAGTAACCGTCCGAGACGAAGATGTTGCCCTGCTGATCGAAGGCGACGTCGGTCTCGCGGCCGAAGCGGTACTTCGCGTTGCGGCCGTGGAAGCGCCCGCCGCCGGGCATGTTGGTCAGCATGTTGACCGGGTCTTCGCGCCGGCCGATCGTCATCAGCACCTTGCCCTCGGGGCTGAACTTGACCAGCATGTCGGTGCCTTCGTCGACCGCCCAGATGTTGTCCTGCGCGTCGACCCGCACCGAGTGCGCGAACGCGAAGCCGTAATTGTGCCGGCCGATCTCGCGCACGAACACGCCCTGCGGCGAGTACTCGAACAGCCGGGTCTCGTTGGCGCGATGGTAGATGTAAATGTTGCCCTTCGAATTGGTGGCAATGCCCATGTTCTCGCCGGTGTAGATGCCGGGAGGGTTCTTGAAGAAGTTGGGGACCGCCTCGTGCGGAATCACCGCGACGTTGGTGGCCGTGGCCCTCGATTGGGCGACGCCGACGGCGCCGCTGCCGAGGAGTACGGCGGCGAGGAGCGCGTAAGTAACTCGTCTATTCATGGGTTCCTCCGAAAGGGGGAGTGTAGCCGATTCGCCGGTGCCCGGCGCGCCCGAGATCATCCTTGCGCCGCAGTCTCAATCGGCGTAAGGTTCGACCGACTTTATCGACGTTGGCGGTTCGCAGATGTTCCGGTTTGTCTTAGGTGTTTTCACGTGGAGGGCGGGTATGCGGACCATGCGGCGCGTGGGTACGGGTGTGGCAATCGTCGCGGTCCTGGCAATGGCTTCGCTGGCCGGCGCCCAGTCGTTTCAGGGCGGCATGCGCGGGGCGGTCAAAGACGCGCAGGGCGTGATCCCAGGCGTCACGATCACCCTGGTCAACGACGCGACCAACGTCTCGCGCGACACGCTCTCGAACCAGTCGGGCGAGTATTCGTTTCCGGCGCTCGATAACGGCACCTACACCGTGACAGCGGTCGTGCAGGGGTTCAAGAGGTTCGAGCGGCAAGGCATCCGCGTTGGCACCCAGCAGTTCATCACCCTCGACATCACGCTCGAGGTCGGCACCGTCGCCGAGACCATCACGGTCACCGCCGATGCGCCGCTGATTGAAACCTCCAACGCCTCCCACGCCGAAGTGATCGACTCCAGGACCATCGAGATGCTGCCGACCATCGGCCGCAACGTGTTCCTGATGGCCGTCACCGTGCCGACCGTGCAGAGCAGCGGCGACACGCACTGGAACCGCATGCAGGACCAGACCGGCGCGTCGGCGATTTCGCTGGGCGGCGGCGGCGTGCGCTCCAACAATTACCTGCTCGACGGCTTCGCGGTCACCGACCTGCAGAACCGCTCCTCGACCAACCCCAGCGGCGAGATGCTCGAAGACGTCCGCGTCCAGGTGCACACCTACGACGCCGAGATGGGACGGACCGGCGGCGGCGTGTTGAACAGCACCGCCAAATCGGGCAGCAACGTGTTTCGCGGCTCGGGGTTCTTCCAGAACCGGCCCAACGCGCTGATCGGCCCGCTGTTCTTCAACCAGATCCGCAATATCGAGAATTCGCCGCAGTTCTGGCGCTCGTTCGGCGGCGGCTTCGGCGGCCCGCTGCTGCGCGGCAAGACCTTCTTCTGGGCGGCGGGCGAGGCGTATCGCGACGGCCTGTCGCAGAACGACACCATGCACGTGCCGACCGCGGCAATGAGGAACGGCGACTTTTCAGGATTGACCGACGCGCAGGGCCGGCGGATCGTGATTTACGACCCGCTGACGACCGACGCCGCCGGCAATCGCCAGCCGTTCCCCGGCAATATTATTCCGCAGAACCGCATCAACCCCTTCGCCCGTGAGTTCCTCAAGGCCATCCCGATGCCCGTGAGGAACGTCGACGACAGCAGCGGCAACCTGCCCGCCCAGGACGTCATCAGGGACAAGGCGCAGCAGGGCTCGCTCAAGCTCGATCATCACTTCAACGATCGCATCTCGCTGAGCGGCGTCTACCTGTTCCAGAATTCGTCGGAGCCCGACCGCAACTTCTTCCCCGACGCGCGCTATGCCTACCCGAGCTACCAGCTCGATCGCGCCATCAACGTGCTGGTGGTGAACAACACCTACATCATGAACCCCTCGACGGTCGCCACCCTGCGCTTCGGCATGAACACCTTTGGCGACGACAACCGCCTGCCGTTCCCGTTCGACCCCGCGACGCTCGGCTTTGCGCCGTCGTTCGTCAACGAGATCCCGGTGGACAAATTCCCGGCGGTCACGCTGACCGGCTACCAGGGCACGGGGTTCACCGGTGTGACCAACCGCGACTACTACTCCTACGGCGGCAACGGCACCATCACGAAGCTGGCCGGCGCGCACAGCCTCAAGATCGGCGCCGATTACCGTCTGCTCGGCGTCAAGGCCGAAGCGTTCGGGCAGTCGGCCGGCAACTTCACCTTCAACGGCCAGTTCACCGGATCGGCCGTCAGCAACCCGATTGCCACCAGCCGCAACGCCATCGCCGATTTGTTGCTGGGTTACCCCTCGTCTGGCAGCTTCGCCAGGAACACGCCGGTCAATAACTTCATCAAGTACTACAGCACCTACCTGCAGGACGACTGGCGGGTGAACGATCGGCTGACCGTCAACTACGGGGTGCGGTTCGAGCACGAGACCGGCTTGAGCGAAGCCGAGAACAAGCTGGTGGTCGGGTTCGATCGCACCAAGGCCAGCCCGCTGAACGTGACGATTCCCGCCGGCGTCGATCCGCTCAATCCGGGGGCGAGCCGCCAAGTGGTGGGCGGCCTGGTCTATGCGGGTGAGGGCGGCGGCAAGACCGAGACCGGCAACGCACCGGCAGTGAAGGTCTCGCCGCGGGTGGGCTTCGCCTTCAGCGTCACCGACAAGACGGTGATCCGCGGCGGCTACGGGCTGTTCTGGGCGCCGTGGGCCTACGGCGCCAACAACTCGGTCGGCTATTCGGCGACCACGACCCTGCAGCAAGACACGACCGTCCCGATCACCGCGATCAACAACCCGTTTCCAAGCGGCATTATCCCGGTGTCGGGCAATTCGCTCGGCATGCTGTCGGGGGTGAGCTCGGCGATCTCGTTCGTCGATCCGAACAAGACCGCGCCGCGCGTGCAGCAGTACTCGTTTGACGTGCAGCGCGAGCTGCGCGGCAACCTCAATCTCACGGTGGCCTACATCGGCTCGACCGGCTCTCGCCTGACGACGGCCGGCAACGTCAACATCAACCAGCTGGATCCGAAATACCTCAGGCCCGATCTGGTCACGGCGATGACGCAGAACGTGCCGAACCCGTTCTTCGGCAACCCCAACGCCGGCAGCTTCGCGACCCGCGCCACGCTGCCGCGCAACCAGCTGCTGCGGCCGTTCCCGCAGTTCGACACCGTGAACATGGCCGAGAGCAATTGGGGCAAGTCGCAATATCACGCCGGCGTGATCCAGGTCCGCAAGCGCATGACGTGGTGGAGCACCAGCGCCAGCTATACCTACAGCCGCCTGTGGGACAACCAGTTCGGCCAGGGCAACTACTACACCTCCGCGCCGGGCCTGCTGAACCACTACACCTTCATCGCGGGCACCGAGTACTTCAATCCGGATGCGGAGTACAGCCGCAGCCTGCTCGACTCGCCGCACAAGGTCGCGATCACGCCGATCGTGCAGCTGCCGTTCGGCGAGGGCCGCCGCTTCCTCAACCGCGGCGGTTGGACCCGCGTGGTGTTCGGCGCCTGGACCATCTCGGCGGTGATCCAGATGCAGAGCGGCTTCCCGATCGGCGTCAACCAGAACACCAACACCAACAGCTTCATGCTCGGCGCCGGCCAGCGCCCGAACCTCGTCGCGGGCGAGGACTTCCTGGTCGGCGGCAGCATCACCGATCGGCTGCGCGCGAATCCGCAGGACGATCGCTACCTCAATCAAAAGGCGTTCGTGGATGCGGCGGCGGGCACGTTCGGCAATTCGCCGCGCACGCTGCCCGGCGCCTACTCACCCTGGCGCAATTCCACCGACGTGGGCATCAACAAGGACCTGCGGTTGGGCGGCGGCCGGCGCGCCACGCTGCGGCTCGAGATCATCAACCTGTTCGACAACCCGTGGTATGCGGCGATGCAGAGTGTGTCGTCCAACAACGCCAACTTCGGGCGCGTCACGTCACAGGGGAACTACTCGAGGACCTACCAGATCACCGGACGGTTCTCTTTCTAGACGAGGGTGCCACACGGGGGTTCTACCCGAGGGTTCTTCACGAGGGTTCTAGTCAGGCGTGGTTCGCTCGTATGACCGCACGCGGGTGCGCAGGTCTTCGGGCAACCCCTCCGGACGGCCGGTGGCGACGCCCACATTCACGTAGACGAGCTCCGCCGTCACGAGCGGTGAGGGGTGCGCCGGCTGGTCGCGCCAGATTTCGAAGCACATGCGCATGCTGGTGCGGCCCAGGCTCGCGACGCGGCACAACACCGACAACTGATCGTCGTAATGGGCAGATGCCAGGTACTCGACCGTCGACTTGCGTAAGAACAGGTCGGCGGCGTAGCGGTCGACATAGCCCTCGGGGTACTCGAGCCCGATCTCGCGCCAGTAGTCCGCGATCGCCGTGTCGATATACGTCAGGTAATGCGCGTTGAACACCACCTTCTGCATATCGACGTCGGCCCACCGCACGCGTAACTTGTGTGCGCAGCGAAAATCATCGCGAGGCATTGGCTCGCACTATCGCACGTTCCGCACCAACTCGCGCGCGAACCTTCGTGAGGAACCCTCTAGCAGGTTGCTGAAAAACGCACGTAGCGGCGGGTCTACAGACCCGCCCGCCAGGCGGGACTAAAGTCCCGCCTCTACGCATCTCTAGGGCTCAGCCCGGTACACCACTCTGCCTCTGACGAGCGTGAGCTCGCAGCGCATGTCTTTGAGTGCGGCCGTGCTGACCGTGTAGGGGTTGCGATCCCACACCGCGAGGTCGGCGT
>JANOZI010000429.1:0-2304 GCA_031429375.1 Acidobacteriota bacterium
GTTCGCGGCGAGCGGCACGAACGTGGCCGTGCATGGCGCGAGCGACGCGTGGTTCGCGACCGGAGCGGCGTCGAAGGCCCGCGTGCTCCACACGCGCGATCGCGGGCGCTCGTGGACGATTGCCGACACGCCACTCATCGCGGGCGCATCCGCCGGCGCGTTCTCGGTGGCGTTCCGCGACGCCGATCACGGCGTGGTCGCCGGTGGCGATTACCGGAAGGAAGCGGAGGCCCTCGACAATCTCGCCGTCACCAGCGACGGCGGCCGCACCTGGACACTGGTCAAGCAACGCGGCCTGTCGGGGTTCCGCTCCGTCGTCGCATATGTGCCCGGCACGAAGATGTCGCTGATCGCCGTCGGCCCGCAGGGCGCGGATTGGTCGGAGGACGATGGGCGGAGCTGGACACCGATCGAGGGCGCGGGCTTCCACACGTTCAGTCTCTCGAGGTCGGGGCGAGTGGGCTTCGGCGCCGGAAGTAAAGGGAGTATCGGGAAGCTCGAGCTACTTCGGTAGCGCAAAGGCCAGCAGCGTGGTGCCCGCCGCGATCACAACATGCTGGCGGCCATCGAGCATGTAGGTCATCGCCGCAGCACCCCAAATCGGCGTGCCCGTCGCGTAACGCCACAGGTTCTTGCCGGTTCGCGCCTCGAACGCCATGAAATTGCCTTCGTGATCGCCGGCGAAGACCAGGCCCGCCGCCGTGCTCATCACGCCCGCCATCGTCGGCGACGGGTAGCGCACTTCCCATTTGCGCTCGCCGGTCGCCGCGTCGATGGCGCGCAGCGCGCCATAACCTTTTTCGCGATCGAGACGGACCACGCCGCCGAACGCCGAGCGGCCGGGAACGATCTTCGGCTCTTGCGGTTCATAGGTCGCGCACGACTCGCGCGCGGTCACAAACAACATCTGCAGCGCGGGATCGAATGACGGCGGGTTGAAGTTGGTGCCGCCCCACTGATCCGGCAAGCAGCCTTTGTCGCCGTCATTGAGCACCATCGGGCGGCCATCGCGGCCAATCTCGCGCGCCCAGGTGGTGTCGGTGAACGGTTTGGCAACCAGCAACGTTCCATCGCGGCGATCGAGCGCGTAATAGAAGCCATTACGGTTGGCGACCATCACGACTTTCCGGTCGATGCCGTTCAGCTGGAGATCCGCCAGCACCGGGACGTGGTTCGCATCCCAATCGTGCGTATCGTGCGGCGTGAACTGGTAATGCCATTTCCGCGTGCCGGACGCCGGATCAATCGCGATCAGCGAATTGGTATAGAGGTTGTCGCCCTTCCGGCCGGCTCCGTAGTAGTCCGGATTGGGATTGCCGGTGCCCCAGTAGAGAAGATTGAGATCCGGGTCGTAGGTGCCGGTCATCCACGTGCCTCCCCCACCGCGCGCGAGCACATCGGCGGAGGGCCAGGTTTCGCTCCCCGGCTCGCCGGCGGCCGGAATGGTCGAAAAGCGCCAGAGCCGCGCGCCGGTTTTCGGATCGTACGCGTCAAGGAATCCGCGGGTGGGATACTCGCCGCCGGAGATGCCGACAATGACCTTGCCGTCGATCACGAGCGGCGCGAGCGTCGCCGAGTATCCGATCTTGTAGTCGGCAAGCACGACGTCCCACACCACGGCGCCGGTGGCGCGATCGAGCGCGAGCAGGTGCGCGTCGAGCGTCACCATGAACAGCCGGTTGTCGAGCATGCCGAAGCCGCGATTGACCGGCGCCTGCGCACCATAGGTCAGGTCCGGCGGCAGCTCGCGCCGATACTGCCAGTACGGCCGTCCGGTGCGCGCATCGAGCGCCCATGCGAAATTGTTCGACCCGGTGACGTAGAGCACGCCGTCCCACAGGAGCGGTGTCGCCTCGAAGCCACGCCCGCGTGTCATCGTGCCGGTCTGGAAGGTCCACTGCGCGGTGAGGCGCGACACGTTGTCGCGCGTGAGCTGGGTCAACGGGCTGTGGCGGCGGCCGGTGTAGTCGCCCGAATACGTCAGCCAGCGTGCCGGGTCTTGAAGTCCGCCGAGCAGCTGTTGATAGGTGACACCTGGCGCCCCTTCCAATCCCAAGGGTCCGCCGGCGGCCGACCCTTGGTCGCTCAGGGCAAGTGGCTGCCCGCGAACAATGTCGCGGAGCTCGGTCTTGAGAAAACTCAGCAGGCGTCCGCGCGGATCGGCGATCTGAATCGAGAACGCGTCTTCGTTGCGACGCTCGCCATTGATCTGGCGGCCGTCGGTCGTGATCAGCGTGACGGGTGGCGCGCGGTCGGCGGCGGCGCGTGCGGGCGTGACAGCGGGTACGGCCGCGAGGGTCTTCA
>JANOZI010000430.1:0-5288 GCA_031429375.1 Acidobacteriota bacterium
GAGGCCGTTGGCGACGCCCAGGGCCTCGCAACCGAGCAGGTAATCGGCAACAGTCGTGATCCAGACCTTGTACTCGCCGCCGGGATTCGGCGTGTCGAGATACGGCATCAACTGCACCGTCGTCGCGCCATGATCGACGTCGAGCCCGGTCAGATGCTGGCACCCGGTGGCGACCACGCCGGTGATGATGCCGTTGCTGACTACGACCTGGCGGCAGCGCCCGGGGTCGGTGGAGAGCAGGGTCTTGCCGCTCGGGTCGGTGACCTGGAACACGTAGGTGCCGTCATCCAGGCCGGCGGCGGTTTGGGGTGCGCCGACTCCAGGACCGCCATCCAGGTAGACGTCGTCCTTCGAGGCGTAGATGTTGTAGTTGACCTCCGATCCGTCCGGCAGCGTGGTGAAGATCGCGCCGGACGGCGCGTGGGCTTTCAGTGGAACCAACGACAGACAGACAATCGAGATCGCGAGGCTCAGACGCCCCAAGGACTTTGACATAGACACACCTCAAAAGGAGAGTTGGCGCGCGCGCACCGGACCAGATCGTCCGTGTCGCAATTGGCACAGACGAGCAAAGAGCGCGCCACGCCCGAGCTGCCATGATCAGGCGTGAGATCGCGCGCAGAGTTTTGGCGGTCTTCCTTGAGGTTGATTGAAGTCTGGACGGGCGAAGAAGTGCGACGCCCGGCGCGACCAAAGAACAGAAGGCAAAACCAAAACAGGAGACCAAGAGGTCAGAAGAAATATTTTCTCCTGATCTCCTGGCCTCCTGTTGTTTCTTCTGATCTTCTGTTTTCCTGCCTAGAACTCGTATCTCATCGCAAACTGCATGCACCGCCCGGCCTGCGCGTCGCAGGTGGCAAGCGTGCCGTTGTAGCGGCCGAAGCCGGGTGTGTCGGGCGTGTTCGTCAGCTGGAACACATCGAACTTCGCTGTGTTGGTGGCGTTGAACACGTCCCAACGGAAGCGCAGGCGGTGATCGGCGATGCCGAGCGACCACGCCTTGCTGAGGCTCAGGTCAAGCGTGTAGTAGCCGTCGCCCCTGAAGATATTGCGAACGCCCGTCTCGCCCGGCAACTGTCGCCGGAAATGCTTGAGCGCGTCGACCGCGTCCGCGAACGCGCCAGGCCGCCCATCGACGGCGCCCTTCACCACCTTGGTCTCGGGAATACTGTTCGGATCCACCAGCATGGCGTTGCCCTGCAGGTTCCAATTCGTCGCCCAGCACGATCGGCAGTTCGCGACGTTGAAGGGGAACCCGCTGGTCCAGCGCACCAACCCTGCGACCGACCAATCACCGATGATCTGGTTGAGGACGCCGCCGGCGCCCGAACCAAATCGCTTACCCTGGCCGAACGGCAGCTCCGCGAGCCAGTTGGCATTGACCTGGTGGCGGATGTCGAAATCCGACGTGCCGTAATTCAGCTCCGGCTCGAACGAGTTGATCAGGAACCCGGAGTTGCCACCGTTGCTGGGGTTGCCGAACGCGCTGCCGCGTTCGACCTGCGAGCCCATGTCTTCGGACTTCGCCAGGGTGTAGTTGATGTCGAACTGCACGCCGTCCGAGAAGCGGCGCCGCAGCGTCAGGTTGAGGCCGTTGTAGTTGGAGCGGCCAATCGAGCTGATGGCGGCGAGCGAGTCGTACTGCTCGGCGAAGTAGGCATATGGCCCGAACTTGCTGCAGGCCGGATCGCACGAGGTGTCCATGTCGTAAAGCGCCGTAATCCAGTCGGGCCCGTTCTGCATGAAGGCCCGGGTAATCGCCTGCGTCGCGGTCAGCCCACCCGCAGCCGCGGCCGGGAAGATGTTCTGCCAGTACGCCACCGCTGGCAGGCCGGCAAACGCCGTCGCCGGAGAGTTACCGGTCAAGCCGGCGCCTTGGGCAGCGCGGATGATCTGCTGCGCTGCCGTGAAGTAGTCGGTGTTCGACGCGGGATCGACCAGGTTGAGCGGCATCGCCAAATCACGGCGCACCAGCAGATCGCGGCCGAAGCGGCCGACATAGCCGGCTTCGAACGTGTAGTTCTTGCCCAGGTCGAAGCCGATGATGGCGCTCCCCATGTGCGCCGACGGCGTCACCAGCGTGTCGTCAATGCTCGTCGTGATGATGCCGGCGCGAATCGGCGGCGTCTGCGGGAAGCCGCCTTTGGGTGCGGCCGGCATGGTGGAGGGCATGGTCGTGGGGCTACGGAAGCGCGCGTCCGGATTGCTTTCGTACGCCAGCCCAAACGGGCTGCTGATCTGCGTGGACATGCCGAACGCGAACCCCTCGTCGAAGTTCGTCGCCAGGCCGACGCCGACGCGGTCGAAGACTTTCGAGTATCCGCCGCGCACGACGATGCGCTCGGTCGGAGTCCAGGCGAGCGCGATGCGCGGCGCGATGTTGTTCTTGTCCCAGTCGTAGAAGCCCTTCTTGCCGTTCTTGGGGCCGGCGAGATCGAACGTCACGATCTGGCTGGCGTTGGAGGGAATGCCTTTCAGCCCGTTCTGCGCGCGGATATCGAACCACTCGCCCATGCTGATGGTCGGCGCCACCTGCAGGCCGTTGGTCTCGTAGGGCGGTGAATAAACGCTGTAGCGCAGGCCGGCCGTGAGCGTGAGGTTGGACTTGAGCTGCCACGCGTCCTGCAGGTAGACCTCATACTCGTCCGAGCCGATCTCGCGCGCGACGGGCGAGCCCGGCGCCTGCGGCGTGCCGTCCTTGCTGTAGTTGGCGCGCTGCGTCGCCTGTGAGAGCACACCGAGGATGTTGAGCCAGGTGTCGGCATAGCCTGCCTGGAACGCGGTGGCGACCGCCGGCAGGTTGCAGCCCGGCACGGTGCAGAAGGCGCTGCCCGGCATGTTGCGCCGGCCGATGCCGGCGACCCACGACGGGTTGACGTTCGCGCTCAGGTACGACGATTGGAAGCGGCTCTTTGGCACCCGCGTGAAGCGGATGTTCGTGCCCGCCTTCATCGTATGCCGGCCCTTGAACCACGACAGGTCGTTGACGAAGTTCTGCGTCGGAGTCTGCCGCGTGTCGGTAAACGTGCTGGTGTCGCCCTTGCCGTCGTACGGCGAGATGAACCGGAACGTCGCGTAGTTGCCGTCCGTCACGCCGGCGTTGTTCTCGTCGATTTTCGTGAAGCCGTAGCGGAAGCTGTTGGTCAACGTCGACGACAGCACCGCGTCGTAGCCGAGGGCGCCGCCCATGTTGTTGAAGAGCCGTTGCCGGCGCGGTGCCGTCCCGGGGAACGTGATGGCGTTATTGATGGTGTCGTCCTGCTTGCCGAAGCGTCCGAAGAAGCTGTGGTTGTCGGCATGCTTGTAGTCGACGCGGCTGATCAGGTTCAGGAATTCGTTCTCGATCGGAGCCGCGAAGCGGTAGTCCATCAGGTTGCGGCCGTCACGGCCGGGGTCGTTCGGCGACGGGTACTGGCGGAAGTACGTGAGCGCGGCTGCGCTCGGACCAATGCCCAGTGGATCGATGGCCGCGATCTCGGCCGGCGTCATCCCGTAAAACCCCGCCTCCACCGTGTGATTGCCCGTCACGCCGCGAACCGTGCCACCGGGGCACAGCGCCGCGACGGCGCAGCGATACATCAGCACGCCGTCGCGCATCGAATTGGACGGGACGTTGCGGACCACTGGTGCTTCGCTCTTTTCCTTGAGCGCTTCGAGGTTGGCAAAAAAGAACAGCTTATTGCGACGAATCGGGCCACCGAACGACCCGCCGAAAATATCCTTGTCCAGTTTCGGCGCCTTGTTCGGCGTCCCCGCCGCATTTTGCGACAACTGCAGGAAGTACTCGTTGCTCGACGTGGCGGTTCGGCGCAGCGTCCAGTAGCCGGAGCCGTCGAACTGGTTGGTACCCGCGCGGGTGATGAGCGAAACCTGCGGGCCGCTCGATCGGCCCATTTCGGCGTTGTAGTTGGAGGTGCTGACGCGGAATTCCTGCAGCGCTTCCTGGGTCATGCGGATGGCGGAGGTGTAGGCCGTCGACAGTTGCGGGTCGTTGACGTCGATGCCGTCGAGCGTGACGCTCTGCTGGTCGGCGCGCGCGCCGGCGACCGAGCCGTAGCGCGGGTCGGTCGTGGCCGGGTTGGAGGTGGGCACAAAGATCGCGCCCGGCTGCAGGCTGAGGAGGTGGACGACATTCTGCGCCTCAACCGGCAGGCTGCGAATCTGCTCGCGCGACATTACGTTGCCGACGCTCGCATCGGTGGTATTCAGATGCGAGACCTCCGAGACGACGCTGATCGTTTCGGAAACGCCGCCCACTTCGAGGCTGATGGTCTCGCGCCTGACGCTATCGACCTGCAGCTCGACGCGTTCGATCACCGAGGTCTTGAATCCGCCGAGCTCCGCCTTGATGGTGTAAATACCTGGCTGGACGTTGCCGAACCTGAAGCCGCCCCGCTCGTCGGTCACCGAGACCTGCACGGCGCCCGTGGAATTCTGAGTCACGGTGACGGTGACGCCCGGGAGCACCGACTTCTGCGAGTCGGTGACCTCCCCGACCAGCGCCGCCGTGCCGGTTTGGGCGGAAGCTGCAAGGCTTCCGGCGAGTTGAAACACGACAACGAGGGCCAACACGCTCAGTCTTGCGCGACATAGCTCGAAAGACAGTTTCACGACCACCTCCGGGAAGCAGAACAAGCCGACTGTCCCTGGCAGCGGCGTCTTCGCAACCAAAGACCGACATTTCGCAACGGTAACGGCCTAAAATGACTCTCCGGGAGGGAGGTGTCAAGGGATATGAAGCGGCTTGCCGTCTGCGGCTTGTTCGTCACAGCATTCGTCCCACTTCTGGCGTTCCAGCCGACCTTCCGCTCGGGCGTGGATTTGGTCACGGTCGATGCCACGGTGCTCGGCAGCGACAGCGCGCCCATCGACAACCTCGGCCCCGATGATTTCCGGCTGGAGGTCGACGGCCGCGTTCGACGCGTCGTGTCGGCACAGTATGTTTCGCAGGCGGCGCGGAAAAATCTTCCCCCCCGCCTCGCGGCGGCGCATTTCACGTCGAACGAAGCGGCGGACGCCGGCCGTGTGATCGTCGTCGCGGTCGACGAAGCACACATCCGGCGGCTCGAAGGCCGCGCGGCGCTACGCGCGGCGGCAGCCTTCATCGACACGCTCGATGCCACGGATCACGTCGGCGTGGTTGGCCTCACCCGAGTCGGCGCCCTTACGCTCACGCGCGACCGCTTCGCACTCAAGCGCAGGCTCGGCACGCTCTTCGGGCAAACCGATCCGGTGTTCCTGCAGTTCAACCTCGGGCTGAGCGAAGCGCTGGAGATTGCCGAGGGCAG
>JANOZI010000431.1:0-1502 GCA_031429375.1 Acidobacteriota bacterium
TATGTGGGCAGCGAGACACCAGTGCGGATCGACCGGCCGGGCAGCGGGACGCTCGAGACGGTTTACTTCAGCTTTGTTTACGAAGCGATTCGCGACGAGGACGGCGCCATCGACGGCGTCGCGGTGATCGCCATCGACGTCACGCCGCAAGTCACCGCGCGTCAAGTCACCGCGCTGAGAGCGAAACAGTCGGATTTCGAGGCTGCCGTCGGCAGCGCGCTGACCTCCGGAGAACCATTGTCAGTGCAGCTTCATCGCTGCTGCGAGGCCATGGTGACGCTGGGCGCCGCGTTCGCCCGGATCTGGATTCACAACGAGGTCGATGGCACGCTGGAACTTCAGGCCAGTGCCGGACTCTACACGCACTTGGATGGCCCACACAGTCGGGTACCCGTCGGCCAGTACAAGATCGGGCTCATCGCCGCGGAACGGCGGCCGCACCTGACGAACCAGGTGTGCGAGGACCCTCGGGTGAGCGATCCCGAATGGGCCCGCCGGGAAGGACTGACCGCGTTTGCGGGTTATCCGATGACCATCGGTGACCGCCTGGTCGGCGTGATGGCGCTGTTTGCGCGCACGCCGTTGGGCGACGACGTGCTGCAGGCACTGGGGACGGTGGCGAGCCAGGTCGCCCTCGCCATCGAGCGCGACCGCACCGACCGTTTTCGCGAGATGTTCATCGGCATGCTCGGACACGACCTGCGAAATCCTCTCGGCGCCATCCTGATGGGTGCGCAAACGCTGATCGTCAGTCCTGAGTTGCCCGACCTGCCGAAGCAGACCGCCGCGCGGATGCAGCGCAGCGTCCACCGCATGAGCCGCATGGTGGATCAGTTGCTCGATTACACTCGCGCGCGCGCCGGCGGCGGCATTCCTGTCGTGCTGGTTCCCGCTGACCTGTACGCGGTCTGTCGGGAGTCCGTGCAGGAGCTCGAGCAGGCGAACACTGGCCGGCGCTTCGATCTGCGACTGAGCGGCGAGGGCCACGGCGAATGGGACCTGGATCGGATGAGCCAGGTCTTCTCAAATCTCCTGGGAAACGCTATCAGCTACGGCCAGGCAGACCAGCCGATCCGGGTCACGCTACAAGGGGGCCCGAGCTCCATCCGCGGCGAGATTCAGAGTTTTGGCGCGCCGATCCCGCCGCCGGTGCTGCCGCACATTTTTCATCCATTCCGCAGGGCGAATGATCTGAAAACCACCTCGACATCGGGACTGGGCCTCGGGCTTTTCATCACCAAGGAAATCGTCCGGGCGCACGGCGGGACGATTAACGTGTCCTCGTCCGCCGCTGAGGGCACCACTTTCATATTCGTGCTTCCGCGGCGATCGCCACCGCGGTTCTCGCACACGCCAGGCTGAAGGCCTAGCTCTTGTCGCTGAAAAGCCCTCGCAGCACAAACGCAACGTTCGCCGGCCGCTCGCCGAGCCGGCGCATGAAATACGGGTACCACTGCCTGCCGAACGGTACGTAGACGCGCACGCGGTAGCCTTCCTTCACC
>JANOZI010000432.1:0-2197 GCA_031429375.1 Acidobacteriota bacterium
CGTTCAGGAGGTAGGTGCCCTTGCTGGGAGTGTCGAGGCAGCCGATCAAGTTCATCAAGGTCGACTTGCCGGAGCCGGACGGCCCCATGATGGCGACGTATTCGCCGCGCTCGATCGAGATCGATACGCCCCGCAAGGCATGGATCTCCTCGTCGCCCATGACGTACGTCTTCCACAAGTCGCGCGTTTCGATCAGCGGCATAGCGGCCAGTGTATCAAGTGATCCTACGGTGGTTCAGGGTTCAGGGTTCAGCTGAGCCCTGAGCCCGGCCTGCCCTGAGCGAGCGGCAGGCTGCCCGTCGGGCAGCCTGTCGCGAGTCGAAGGGTACGTTACTTACAGATGTGTTCAATGAGCTTGCGCACTGCGGCTGAGACCCCGGGCGGCAACCGGCAATTCCAGTCGGCCGCGTCGACCGGCACCAGCGCGATTTCGTGGGGGCGCCCGGGAGTCCTGGGCTGGCGTTCGAGGGCCTGCAGCGCGCGCCCCAGCTCGGCTTGCGGCGCGATGCGCTTGCCGAACAACAGGACCACGACCGGGCTCTTGCCGGCGTGGATGCGCGCGCGAGACGCGTTCGCCCAGGCTTCGTTCAGCACGTCGGCGTCGACCGTCTCCACCGCCTTGACGAGCACGCGCGGCAACGGCGCCGACAGCAGCCGCGGCTTGGCGGTCGGCACCAGCGCGAGGTCGAAGCCGCGCACGGCCGGCGTGTCCATCCTCCCGTAAAGCCCCTCGATCACGGATTGCACGCGCGCGGCGACGGCGCGCCTGATGATCACGTCGCGGCCGGCGCGCTCGCTTTCAAATCGTGACCGCCCGGACGCCGGCACCGGAGTCTCGTGGGCGGGAAACTCCTCGGCCGGCGGCGCAGCCTGGACGACCGTCGCCGCGGCAGGAGGATTCGTAACTGTAACGTGCGGCACCGGCGGCAGGCCCTCGGCGAGCTTGATGTCGTACTCAGCGCGCAACGCGTCGTCCGACAGGGTCTTGTATGCGACCGTCAGCTCGGCCGCGCGCGTGGCGGCCATTTCCTGGAACTCGGGACCAAGGTGGATCACCTTGTCGGGGTGATACCGGGCAATCTCCCGCCGGAATGCGGTCTTGATCGTGCTGGCATCGGCGGTGGGCTCGATGCTCAGCAACTGGTAGTAATTGCGCACGGGCTGGAGAGAAGTATGAAGTGAGACGCGAGAAGTTAGAAGGGAAAAGGGCTTCCGCTACGGCATCCCTTTCTTGAATTCGGTGACGTTGGTGATGTTGGCGGCGGGCAGCTCGCGGGCCATCTTGCGCTCGCGCAGGCGCCGCTCGGTGCGCGGTTCGGTCCCCTTCGCGCAATACGGGCAGAAAGTCCATCCCGCTTGCAGGCCGCGGCCGCAGCCGGGACAGGCCCCGCTCAGACGGCGGCCGCAGTGGGGACAGGCGACGAAGTCCAACGCCACCGGTCCCTGGCAGCCGGGGCATACGCTGCGCATCTCGCGCACTTCGGTGACCACGCGCAACAGCTCTTCGGCGGTCGTCACCCCCGCCTTCACCTTGGCCAGGGCATCGTCGCCGAGCGACAACATGCCGGTGGACTGCGCGACCTCGCGAATCGCGTCCTCCGACGCCCGCTGCGCGATCATGCGGCGAATGCGATCGCTAATCTTCATTACCTCGTAAATGCCCATGCGACCGCGATAGCCGGTCTGGTGGCACGCTTCGCAGCCCACCGGGCGGTAGAAGGGAATGTTGGCGGCGTCCGCCTCGGTGATGTTGAGCGCGCGCAAGGTGTCGGGCGGCGGCGTGTACTGCCGCCGGCACTGCGAGCACAACCTTCGCACCAGCCGCTGTGCGACGACGCCGATGGTGGCCGACGCGATCACGTACGGCTCGACGCCGATGTCGGTCAGGCGCGTGATCGCCGACGGCGCATCGTCGGTGTGGAGCGTCGTGAGCACGAGGTGGCCGGTCTGCGCCGCCTGCATCGCGATGCGCGCGGTTTCGTGGTCGCGGATCTCGCCGACGAGAATCACGTCGGGGTCCTGGCGAAGAATCGAGCGCAGCGCGCTGGCGAACGTCAGCTTGATCTTCTCGTTGACCTGCGTCTGGTTGATGCCCGGCAGCTGGTATTCGATCGGGTCTTCGATGGTGATGACGTTGGTGCGCTCCGACTGCACCGACATCAGCGACGAGCAGAGCGTGGTGGTCTTGCCGCTGCCG
>JANOZI010000433.1:0-1801 GCA_031429375.1 Acidobacteriota bacterium
CCCCATAAAGGGGTGCCCTACGTGGCACCTCAAAAAGGGGTGCCCTACGTGGCACCTCAAAAAGGGGTGCCCTACGTGGCTCCCCAGCGAGCGGTGCCTTCAACCACTCCATTACCGCTCGTCAGCGAGCGCGAGCGACAGGCCCCACCCATGAGTGTCGATTCCACGAACACCGATCTCGAGCTGTTGATCCGGCGCATCATCCGCGAGGAAATCGGCCTCACCCCGGTGGCGCCGGCCGAAAAATGGCGCGGCGGCGAGCTGGTGCTGAAGCCGGGCAAGCCGGGCGTGCAGGAAAAGAGCTGGCCGATCGAGTCGTTCTTTCACAAGGTGGTGATGCTGAGGAACCGCCTGCGCACGCTCGAGCAGCAGGTCAACGCGTCGGATCTGCCCGACGATCAGAAGCTGAAAATCCAGAGCTACATCACCGGCTGCTACGGATCGCTCACCAGCTTCAACGTGTTGTTCGCCGACGAAGCCGATAAGTTCGTCGGAGCAAGCCAGGACTGACGGCACCCCGTGAAGGGGCCCTACGATCGGCGCCGGCCAGGACTGACCGCTAGCGCACGATGCGCCCGAGCGTGTTGTCAAGCCACGGGCTTACCACCTTCATCGTCAGGTCGACCTCCGGCACGTGGCCGCCCCGGAGCGATCGGGATCATTGGCGCGAGTCTACGTCTGGCCGGCGACTTTGGCCCACGTATCTTTGAGCGATACGGTCCGGTTGAAGACGGGTGCGCCGGGCGTGCTGTCGGGATCCACGGCGAAATAACCGAGGCGCTCGAATTGATAGCGGCTGCCGGCGGCAGCGGTACCGAGCATCGGCTCGAGCTTGCAGCCCGGCACGGCCTCGAGCGAGCCGGGATTGAGCAGCGTCGTGATGTCGGCCTCGGATCGCACCGCCTGGCCGTCGGGATCTTCCGAGGTGAACAGCCGATCGTAGAGGCGCACCTCGGCATCGACCGCGTGCGCGGCCGAGACCCAGTGCAGCGTTGCCTTGACCTTCCGTCCGTCCGGCGCATCACCGCCGCGCGTCGCCGGATCGTAGGTGCCGCGCAGCTCGACGATCTGCCCCGACGCGTCCTTTACCACCTCCGTGCAGGTCACGAAGTAGGCGCTGCGCAGCCGCACTTCGCGCCCGGGCGAGAGCCGGAAGAACTTCTTCACCGGCGTCTCCATGAAGTCGTCGCGCTCGATGTAGATCTCGCGCGAGAACGGCACTTGCCGCGTGCCTGCCGCCGGGTCGTCGGCATGATTGGCGACGGTCATCTGTTCCGACTGGCCCTCCGGATAATTCGTCAGCACCAGCTTCAACGGCCGGAGCACCGCCATCGCCCGCGGCGCGCGGCGGTTGAGATCCTCGCGCCCGCAGTGCTCGAGCAGCCCGACGTCGATCACGTTCTCTTTTTTGGCCACGCCGACCCGGGCGCAGAAATCACGGATCGATTCCGGCGTGAAGCCGCGCCGCCGCAACCCCGAGATGGTCGGCATGCGCGGATCGTCCCAGCCACGGACGTGCCGGCGCGCCACCAGTTCCAGCAGCTTGCGCTTGCTCATCACGGTGTAGCTCAAGTTGAGGCGCGCGAATTCATACTGGCGTGGCCGGCCACCTTCGCCAAGGCTACGGTGCCCAAGCGCCGGCGGCGCGGTGTGCTCGATCACCCAGTCGTAGAGCGGCCGATGATCGACATACTCGAGCGTGCAGAGCGAATGCGTGACCCCTTCGATGGCATCCGACAACGGGTGGGCGAAGTCGTACATCGGATAGATGCACCAGGCTCGGCCGGTGCGATGGTGCTCG
>JANOZI010000434.1:0-3390 GCA_031429375.1 Acidobacteriota bacterium
CCGATCGAGCGTCATGCCCGGGCGCCACTTGTCTCGCGGCTTGAGGTGGACGATGGTTTCCGTCATGTTCAACGGCGCGGGGTCGGTCGAGGTATCGGCGCGCGCCACCTTGGCCACGGCATAGGCGACCTCGGGAAACGATTGCAGGATCGTGTTCTGCCTGGCCGCGTTCCGGGTGTTCTCCTCGAGTGAGATGCTCGGATCCGCGATCGGCATGAACATCAGGTCGCCCTCGTTGAGCGGCGGCATGAACTCGCTGCCAATCCCGCGCGCGAGGACCAGCGCGCCGACAAACAACGACGCCGCGACCGCGACGGTGATCAACCGGTGCCGGAGCGCCGCCTCGAGTGCGGGACGGTAGATCCGCTGCAGGCCGCGCATCACCGGGTTGTCTTCTTCCTTGCGGAACGTGCCGCCGAGCAGCAGGCTGCACAGCACCGGTACCAGCGTGACCGAGACCACCGTGGCCGCCAGGACGGCGAACGTCTTGGTGAAGGCCAACGGATGGAACAGCTTGCCTTCCTGCCCGGTGAGCGCGAAGACGGGCACGAAGGCCAGCAGGATGATCGCCATCGAGAAGAACACCGGCCGGCCGACCAGCCGCGTCGACGCCAGCACGGTCTGCCACACCAGCGCGCGGTCGCGCGGATCGACGCCGCGTTGTTCCAGAAACCGGAACGCATTCTCGGTGACGACGATGCCCGCATCGACGAGCACGCCGATTGCGATCGCGATGCCGGCCAGGCTCATGATGTTCGACGAGATGCCGGCGTAGTACATGCCGAGAAAGGCGATCAACACCGCCAGCGGCAGCGGAATGGTCACGATCAAGATCGACCGGAAATGCATCAGGAAGATCACGTGCGCCAGGGTCACCAGGATGATCTCTTCGATGAGCGCGGTGCGCAGCGTGCCGGCTGCCTGCTCGATCAGGGTCGACCGATCGTAGAACGGCACGATGGTGACGCCGGCCGGCAGGCCCGGCGCGATCTGGGCGATCCGCGCTTTCACGGCATCGATCACCGCCTTGGTATTCACGCCGGTGCGCGCCACGACGACGCCACCCACGGCCTCGTTCGCACCCTTGACCAGGGACGAGACGCGAAAGGCGTTGCCCACCTGCACGTTCGCGACCTGCTCGACGAACACCGGCGTGCCGCCCGATGCCCCAATCACGATCTTCCTGACGTCGTCCAGCGACGCGATCAGACCGACGCCGCGCACGATCAGCCAGGCGCCGTTGGATTCCAGCACGTTGCCGCCAACATTGAGATTGCTGTCGCGCACCGCTGCGACCACCGCCCCGAGCGGCAGCTGGTATTGGCGGAGGCGATTGGGGTCGACGTCGATCTGATACTGCTGCACGAAGCCGCCGACCGACGCGACTTCGGCCACACCCGGGACGGCGTTGAGTTGATAGCGGACGAACCAGTCTTGCAGGGTCCGTAACTCGCGGAGCGAGTGGGTGGGGCTTTCGAGGGTGTACCAAAACACGTGGCCGACGCCGGTGGCGTCCGGACCGAGTGTGGGCACCACACCGGCCGGCAGCGTTTTGGCCACCAGGCTCATGCGCTCGAGCACGCGGGCGCGCGCGAAATACAGGTCGACGGCGTCTTCGAAGACGGCGTAAATCATCGAGAACCCGAAGGCGGATTGCGACCTCACAACCCGCACCCCCGCCAGGCCCTGAAGACTGACCGTCAGCGGATACGTGATTTGATCCTCAACCTCCTGCGGGCTGTGCCCCGGCCAGTCGGTAAAGACGATCACCTGGTTGTCAGACAGATCCGGGATCGCGTCAATCGGCGTCGCCTGTACCGCCCACCAGCCCCATCCGGCGAGTGCGATGAAGACGGCGATGACGAGAAAGCGGTTCCGCAGCGAGAGTTCGATCAGCTTGTTGATCATCAGCAACGACACTCTTCACATCGAGCGCGTACGCGCGCGCGTACGCCAGGTGGCCCGGCGCAGCGCCGAGCCGACACACGTCGAGTGTGAGCGGGCTAGATCAGGAAGACGGAATTCAGCAGGTGGCGGGGAACTTGACTGCCGGCACGAGGGACTGACTCACGCCGGGAATCGCGCGGCAGGCCGGTGGGCAGAACGAACGCCAACTCCGCCGCGGGCAGGGCCGGAGGAAGTGCCATTGCGAGGGCTGACGCCGGCGGCGTCGAGTTGTCTGATTCTGAAGCGGCGCAACAGCGATCGGCCTCAATCTGGCTGACACTCGCGGTCGAGTTGGACCCTGACGCCGCGCTCTTGTGCATCGGGCAGGCATCGCCCTCAACGCAGCACGCCATGCGCGCTTCCGGCGTGGCCTGCCAGCCGGCGCACTCGGCCCAGCCCCCGGTGCCAACAATCAGCAGCGTGGTGACTGCGACGGCGCGTGTGAGAAACGGCTTCACACTCCGTAGGATGCTCTTCGCGCGCGGGCGTGTCAAATTGTGGATCTCACCGACCCAATGGATGCGACATCCAGAGTTCGGAAGTCGCGGCCAGGACGATCATGACGCCGATCAGGACACTGATGAGGGTAATCCAGTCCCACCGGCGAGGGCCTCGATCGCTCGCGGGGTTGCTTTCAGACCCGCTCTGATCAGAAGAATTGGTCACGACTGTCACTCCGTTTTTCACAGATGTGTTTCACGGTCCTGATGCCCGGACGGTTCGACCTGGACCGTGGCGTGAGCGATGTCGAACTCGGCCGCGACCCGGGCTTGTACCGCGCGGAGCACATCATCGTACTTGACGCCTTCGGCGAGCACGGTATGCACACTCAAGGCGTTGACGCCGGAGGTCAGACTCCAGGCGTGGAGGTCATGCACGCCCGAGACGCCCGGCACATCGGCGATCGCGGCCCGCACGCTCGTGAGGTTCACCGTCGAGGGAGTCCCCTCCAGCAGCACGCCCACGGCCTCTCGCAGCAACGCCCAGGTTCGCGGCAGAATGAACAGGCCGATGCCGGCGGAGATGATGGGATCCGCGTAATACCACCCCGTCGTCCACATGATGACGCCGGCAGCGATCACCCCGATCGAGGCGAGTAGATCCGACAGGACTTCGAAGTAGGCCCCCTTCAGATTCAGGCTCTCGGCGGAACTCTCGCGCAGCAAGGTGATCCCGATGAGGTTCACGACCAGCCCGATCGCCGCGACCCCAAGCATGCCGAGACTCTCCACGACCGGCGGGTTAAGGAAGCGTTGATACGCCTCGTACAAGATGTAAGCCGAAATGCCAAGCAGGACCAGGGCGTTCGCCATGGCCGATAAGATTTCGACACGGTAATACCCGTAAGTGCGCTCGGGTGTGGCGGGCCGCTCAGCGAAGCGGATCGCAAACAGGGCGAGGCCAAGACCACCGACATCGGTCAACATGTGCGCGGCATCGGCC
>JANOZI010000435.1:0-2845 GCA_031429375.1 Acidobacteriota bacterium
GCGTAGGCGTCGTAATCGTCGCCGAACTTCTCGCGCAAGTGCGCTTCCTCGCTTCGCATCGCGGCCGTCAGGGTGGAGGCCAGGTACATCACGATGATGACCGCGACGATGCGGTGGTAGGCCGCGACGGCGAGGCCGATGCCCATCAACGCCGATCCCAGGTAGAGCGGGTGGCGGGTGAAGCGATACGGTCCGGATCGCGTCACCTCCCGGCTCTTCTCGAGATGCCCTGCCGCCCAGAGCCGCAGCGCTTCGCCGGCGATCGCGATCGCCGAGCCAAGCGCAAGCGAGCGCCACGTCGGGGTCGCCAGCCACAGCACCACCGCTGCAAAGACGAAGCCGAGAAACACGCGCCAGCGTGCGAGCAAGCGGATCATCGTGCGCGCGCCGCGGTTGCCAGGCGTCGCTCCGCCGCGACGACAACCTCGCGGATCGCGATGGTATCGATACAGGGGGAGCCGCGCAGGCAGCGGCGCTTGTGATGACACACGCATTCACCGGCCCGCGAAATCACCTCATCGTCGGCGTGCCAGGGGCCATTACGGTCCGGCCACGTGGGCCCATACAGGCCGACCAGCGGGGCCCCCATCGCGGCGGCGATGTGCAGCGGACCCGTGTCGCCGGAAATCACGAGCGCGGCATCACGCACCAGTACCGCGAGGTCGGCAATTGATGTCGGCGGCGCGGGTTGCGCGGCCCCATCTGAGCCGCGGCAGACTGCCTCGGCCAGCTCGCGTTCTGAAGGCCCCCACGTCACGAACGAGCGCAGCGTGGTGCGAGCGAATAACGCGGACGCGAGCGCGCCGAAGCACTCCGCCGGCCACCGCTTGTTGGGCCACGCCGCACCCGGATTGAGAACCACGTACTGCCCGGCACCACCCATGGCAGCGATCGCGTCAAGCGTTGCAGGGCTGGCGGCAGGCGCGAGCGACAGCTCCAACGGCCCGCTATCGATACCGAGTGCCTTCAGCAACGACAGGTTTTTTTGAGTCACGTGCACGCCGTCGGGCGGCAACACCGTCTCGGAATAAAACCGGCCGGCCAGCGGCTCGCGCACGTGCGCAGCATCGAACCCAATCACTCGTCGTGCACCCGAGATGCGGGCCCAGGTGGCGGACTTGATGAGGCCCTGCAAGTCGAGCGCGGCGTCGTAATGCTGGGCGCGCAGGTGCGATGCGGCATTGGCATATGCGGCGAGGCCGCCAAAGGAAACGGTGTCGGCCGTTTCGGCCGTGGCCGGGCCGCGAACCACGACGCGGCGATGCAGCCCCTTCACCAGCGACAGGATTGGCGCATAGGCGTGCTCGACCAGCCAGTCGACCCGGGCTGCGGGCCACTGCCTCGTGATCGCCGCCAGCACCGGGAGGGCGTGAACGATGTCGCCAAGCGCGCTCAGCCGGACGATGAGAATACGATTCATCCCTCGACTCGGATGGCTCGTCATGCCGGGCCATCCTCGCTCGGGACAGGTCCTTCGACGACAGGTTTCGTGAGGCGCGACAACAGGTCGCTGGTGGAATGATATTTAGGGTCCCCGACGATCGCGATGCGCCCGCCGTAGGCGCGGACCGTTTCTCGCTCGGGCACGGTATCAACCGTATAGTCGGTGCCCTTGCAATGCACGTCGGGCCGCAAGGCCTCGAGCAGCGGGGCCACGGTGGCCTCCGAAAAAATCACCACGTAGTCCACGGCGCGGAGCGCGGCCACCAGTTCCGCGCGGTCGTTCTCTCCAAGGATTGGCCGATTGGCTCCCTTCAGCCCGCGCACCGAGGCATCGTCATTGACCGCGACGATCAGGCGATCGGCTTCGCGTTTTGCGGCGTCGAGATAGCGGATGTGTCCGACGTGCAGGAGGTCGAAGGCGCCGTTGGCGAACGCGTGAGTCAGTCCCTGTTTGCGGTCCTGGCGCACGCGCGCGAGCAGGCCGGTGCGGTCGAGGACGTCACCCATTGCCCGCCTTCGCCGCTGCGCGGCTTGGGCGCGCCAGGCGGACGGCGCGGCCCAGCTCCGCCGCCGAGACCGTGGCGGTGCCGCGCTTCATCACGACCAGGCCGCCCGCATAGTTCGCGAGCCGGGCCGCCTCCTCGAACGAGCCGCCCGCGGCCAGCGCCAGCGTCATCGTGGCCATCACCGTATCGCCGGCGCCGGTTACATCGGCAATCTGATCCGAGCCGAAGATGGGAATGTGAACGGTGGGCTTGCCGGGCTCGAACAGCGCCATGCCGCGGCTGCCACGCGTGATGAGTACTGCTGTCATCCGCGTGGTTTTCAACAACGTTCGGCCCGCGCGCTCGAGCACCGCGAGCTGGTCGTCGATGGTCACGCCCAGAACCTGCTCGACCTCGGATTCGTTTGGCGTGCACGCGGTAAGGCCGCGATAGCGCGTGAGCGCGTAGCGCGAGTCGATCAGAATCGGGATGTTCTTCTTAATCGACGCGGCGAGCGCCGTCACGAACTTCGGCGTGACCAAACCGGACCCGTAATCGGACACGAGCACGGCATCCGCGCCCTTGACGGCTTTGAGGGCTGCGCGTTCAGCGGCCGTGCGATGCGCGGCCACTACCGGCTCGGCGGCAAACCGATCGATGCGAACGACTTGTTGTTTGGCCGAGTGGATGCCGCCGGCGAGAATACGGGTCTTGACGGGCGTGTGATAGCCGCCGGGACGTGACAGCCCGGCTCGATCGATGGCGCTCTTCAGTGCCAGCACGACACGGCGGCCGGCCTCGTCGCGGCCGACCAGCGAGACCAGCGTGACCGCCCCACCCAGGCTGGCGACGTTATTCGCAGCGTTGCCGGCTCCGCCAGGGACGACTTGCGTGGTGTCGTATTCGAGAATCAGCAC
>JANOZI010000436.1:0-5416 GCA_031429375.1 Acidobacteriota bacterium
ATCGCGGCGGCACGCAAGCGCTTCGAAGAGCAGAACGCGGACTACTACAAGACGGCCCTCGGCTACACCGATGCGATCCACCCGGCCGTGATCGCGAAAGAGCTGGCGGATTTCCTGTATCGCGGCGCGTTGCCGAAAGAGCAGACCACGATCGCGTCGGGCGGGTACGGCATCGCGCGCTACGTCCGCCGCGAGCTGCGCAGTTACCGGCCCGGCCAGATCATGAACGGCGCGTATCAGTACGGCGCCATCGGGCCCGACGTCGGCTACGCCGTTGGTGTCGCGGCGGCGGTGCAGTTGGGGGTTGGGCCGCAGGCCGCCCACCGGGGCCATCCGATCGTCTGCATCACCGGTGATGCCGGCTTTGGCTACACGGCGATGGAGATCGACACCATGGCCAAGTACAAAATGCCGGTCGTGATCATCGTCTACAACAACAACGCATGGGGCACGTGGACGCAGGCGCAGCGCGAGCCGCGGGCGCTGCCGATCCACCTGTTCCAGGAGAACCTGCGCTACGACAAGCTGGCCGAGGCGCTGGGTGGACACGGCGAGTATGTGACGAAGCCGGCGGAGTTCACGCCGGCGCTGGCGCGCGCGTATCAAGTGGCGGCCCGCGAGGGCCGGCCGGCTGTGATCAATTGCCAGGGGAAGAAGGAATTCTGGGATCGCGCAACGTACCCGCCCGGGTCGCTCGGCAAGATCGAACCCGGCGTGATGTCGTACTACCACTGACACCCGCCGACGCCGTCACCGCCGCGTTGCAGGAATACGCCGACCGCGGTGTGTTCCGGGGCTTGCGCGCCACGCCGGGGTCGCGCGGCCGCGTCGAGTACCAGTTCACGTGGCTGTTTCGCCGTCCGATGAGCGCGGTGTTCGATCCGCGGCGCCGTGTGCTCACATTTGCCGCGCTTTTTCCCGGCGCCGGCGCGTCAAAGGACATGAGCCGCGGCCTCAGGTCGCTGGCCGGCTCCCGCGGCGGAAAAGATCAGCCGGCCCACAAACGGATCGATGCGCGCCGGGCCCGCGTGACGAGCGCGATGCGCCAGGGTGACTTGTCGCTGGCCATCCAGGTTCGCGGTGCGAACCACCCCTACGCCGTGCGCCGGGTCCTCAACCTCATCAACGAGTTGTTTCTTTCTCTCCACGACGAGTATCCCGGCTACCTCGTCGAACGCTTCGGCCTGTCGACGGAGTAATCTGGGATCACCAACGTGGCTCACCCGATCCTGACCATCGCTTTCGCGCTCGCCGGTGCCACCGCGTGGGCATCAACGCAGGGCGGCGCCATCACCGCGACGACGCCGAAGCGCGGCGGGAATGCCGTAGCCTCGAAAGTCACCAACCCCGTGGCGGCGACGGCGGCGTCGATCGCTGCCGGCCGCAAGACCTACACGCTGTTGTGTTCGCGCTGTCACGGCCCGGCGGGCAAGGGTGACGGCGGCGGCGCGGGCGCCGGCGGACAGCCGGCAGACTTCACGGACGATGTCTGGGAGTTCGGGTCGAGCGACGGCGAGATCTTTGCGGCGATCGCGGAAGGCACCTCGGCCGATATGGAAAGCTATGCCGAGCGGCTTCCCTCGACGGAAATCTGGAACCTGGTGAATTACCTTCGCAGTTTGAAGCCGAGGCCGTAACGCCCTTGGCTCTAAAGGCACGTCAATTGCAATCGTTTCAGTGACTGGGCGGGACTCCGTTGGACGGTGCCGCTCCGAGGAGATTTGGATATGGTGACGCGCTCAACGGGTCTACTGCTCTTGGTGCTTTTGGCAATTTCCGGCGGCGGCTGCGAGGTCGTCGGCGGGATCTTCAAGGCCGGCGTCTGGGTCGGTGGTCTCGGCGTGATTGTCGTCGTCGTACTGGTGGCGTTCGTGGTGATGAAGATGCGCCGGTGAGGACGATCGGTGGCCCAACTTGCGCTGCGCGAATCACAGATGGTCCTCGGCAGGCCCCCGGGCGGCCCGGGGTCGCTCCGCTCGTACGACATCACGGGGCTCCCCCCGGGGCACTCGGCGATCGTCCGCCAACTTCCGGCGGGCGGGTGGCGGCTGATGGTCGCCGAACCCGGCAAGACGCTGGCGATCCGCGGTGAGTTCCTGACCGCGGAGTCCGCCCTCGCGCGCGCGCAGCGCGACTACGATGGCCGCGGGCAGTAGCTGAAGAGATCGCGACACTCAAACCTGCCCATTCCTGCACGATTTCTGCAATGGACCCGGCTGGCAGGATGGCAGGGGTGAGAGTTCCGGCGGTTCTGGCCGTCTATTAAGAGATCGTGCGCCCCCCGCGCGCCCGATAGCTGTAGGTGCAGCAGGCGTGTCCAAAGATCCCAACGTTCCGCCCCCGTCGCCACGGGAACACACCAATCGGAGCCTCCGCGCGGAACGCGGGGACATCGATCGCATGATCGAGGAACTGGCCCACCTCGATGTGACTGCCGACGCCGCCATCACGCGCGCCCGGGTGCGGGCGGACGAAGTGCAGGCCGCTGCTCGCGCCAAGACCGATGACGTCCTGGACCAGGCTGGCGCCCACCCGCGAGAGACGCGTGTCCTCCTGCAAGCGCGCTCGCTCGAGGATCGCGCGCTTCGTGACGAACGCGGTGAGGCCGACGACGCCCTGCACGACGCCCGCGCGGAACAGGTGACCCGCCTCGCCGCCGGGCGCCGCGAGACCGACAGCGACCTGTCGAGCGAGCGCGCGGAGTCGGACGATCTGCTGGCGACGCGCGACGAGGTTCTGCAGATCGTGAGCCACGATCTCCGCAACCTGCTCGGCACCGTGCTCGGCATGGCCGGGTTGATCGAGGAGGATGGCGACCCCTCCGAAGGCGACACCGGCACCGTCGGGCGCGCGCGCTGGATCATCAAGGCGGCCAGCCGCATGAACCGCCTCGTCGGGGACCTCACCGACGCCGCGAGTATCGAAGCGGGCACGCTGTCCCTGACGTGTCGAAAGTCCGACGCCGCCGCCATCGCCGACGAAGCCGTGGGCACATTCCAGGATCTGGCCGCCGACCGAAGTATCGCGCTGACGGCGGACATCGATTCGCCGCTGCCGACCGGGTGGTTCGATCCGGCCCGTATTTACCAGGTCATCACCAACCTGCTGAGCAACGCGATCAAGTTCACGCCCCGCGGCGGGAAGGTCGTGCTGCGGATCGACAGCGTGGGCGACGACATCCGCTTCGCCGTTTCCGACACCGGGATCGGCATTGCCCCTGGACTGCTCACGCGCGTCTTTACCCGCAACGTTCAACTGGCGGCGAATGACCGCCGCGGCGCGGGGCTGGGTCTCTATATTTCACGATCGATCGTGAAACGCCACGGCGGGCGCATCTGGGCCGAAAGCACGCCGGCCGAAGGGACGACCTTCTTTTTCACGGTTCCGGTCGCGAAATAGGCAATCGACTATCGCGCCATGCGCTTCAACTGCTCCACGTTCGGCTCTTGCGCGACGACCCCGACACCCTTGACGTTCTTGAGCGCGCCGTACAGCGCGCGCCGCTCGGCCGAGGTGATCTTGAATTCGGCGCTCTTGACGACCCAATAGGTGGCGAACACCCACACCGCGAACCACTCGATGAAAAAGACCGCGCTGCCCCTGACGCCGGCGAGATAGGCGGTGGCCACAGCGGCCAGCGGCGACACGAACAGCAGCAGCGCGATGGTGTAATAGGTGCGCTTGAACCGGTCCTGCTCCGACTTCTCGGGCAGCAGCGTGATGGTGTCGCCGGCGCAGAACAGGCAGACGGCGACCATGCAGGCAAAAAACAACACGGCGAACGTCGTGTGCGCCCGACTCTTCTCGACGACTTCGGGGCCCCAGCAGCCGCACGGTGTTACGGCGGTCAACACGACAAACCCGCCGGCGAAATTCAGCAGCCAGTCTTCGAGCGCGCTGAAGCCTTTATAGAGGATCAAGAAGGCACCGACGGCCCAGAGGATGCCGACAAACCAGTTGCGCATCACGCCGCCGTCGGCGCCGTAGAATGCGCTCATCGAGGTTTCGCGCAGCTGGCCGTGCGCGGCCAGGCTGTAGCCGTAGAGGATGGGCGGCAGCGCGCCGGAGAGCAGCACGATGCCGAGGCGCAGCGTGAAGTACGTGCTCATCATGTTGCGCCGCAGGTCTTCGGCCGACATCGATTTGCCCGGCGTGTCCATGACGGGTCCTGGCGGTCGCTGAGACGCGAAGGTCTAGTGCGGGTAACCCTTCAGCCTTGGCGTCCGGGGCTTCCAGTCAGGCAGGGAAGCGTAATCAGTCCCGATCGGCATCTTCACCTGCGGCAGAGTCTTGGCGTCGAGGACATCGTCCTCCTTGATGACCTCGTTGATGAACAGCAAGTACGCCGTCAGGGAGTAGACCTCATCGGCGGTTAACGTTCCCTCGCGGTTGAGAGGCATGGCGCGATTGATGTAATCCCAGACCGTCGTGGCGTGTGGCGCCCGAAGCGGAAGTATTCGTCCCCGCGCCCAGATGTCAGCACTCGGGGCCGCTTTGCTTTTCAAGATGGGAGCCTTGCCGTCGATCGCCGTCGCCCCGTGGCATCCCGCGCAGCCCTTCGCACGATACAGCTGCGCGCCCTCTCTGACGGTGCCGCGTCCCGGCGGGAGCTCCTCTCCGGTCGGACCGATCGAGATGTCCCACGCGCGGATTTCGTCCGCCGTCGGCGTGCGCCCCACACCATACGTCGCCGACTGCGCCAGCATGGAGGCGCCCATCAGCAACGCGAGTGCGAGAATTCTAAGCAAAGCCATTGGTGATGCTCCCATCGCTGGCGATCTTCCACGGCTGAATGCTGTTGTCCAGGCCAGGCACGCTGAAGGTCTCGTCGAAGGGCTTGTTCCAGTACTTGGCGATTTCCGCCCGCGAGGGTTGAACCTGACCCAGTTCGTCCGTGCAGCGCGACTGGAGCTCGGTCTCTTGTCCGTCCCAATTCCACTGATAACCGAAACGGGCGTGGGCCATGCGCTGTGGCGTGCCCTTGAACTCGGCTTTGTTCCAACGCTTGCCACCGTCGGTGGACACCTCCACCAGCTTGATGGCGCCGCCGCCGGACCAGGCGAGGCCGCTGATCTCGTAGAAGCCCTTGCCGGGCAGCTGTTGTCCGGCGGAAGGGAACGTGATGACCGACTTGGGCCCAATCTGATAATCCAGTGCTGCGACCTTCGGATCTCGATCGAGATGACCGAAGTCGTTGTAGTTCATGTAGTAGCGGTCCACCACCTTGATGCGCCGCAGCCACTTGGTGTGAAAAATTCCTTCGAAGCCGGGCACCATCAGCCGCAGCGGAAACCCATTCTGCGGCCGCACCGCCTCGCCGTTCATGCCATAGGCCACGAAGCTGTCTTCCATCGCCTTGGCAATCGGCATGCTCGACGCGCCCTTCACTTCCTCCGACCCTTCCGCGACGAACCAG
>JANOZI010000437.1:0-1876 GCA_031429375.1 Acidobacteriota bacterium
GGTCGCCAAACCCGGAGCCGCCTATCCCTAATCATCCCGTTATGTGATTTTCGTGACCTGACCCCAATCATCCCTTTGTGTGATTTTCGGGACCTGGCCCCAATCATCCCTCCAATCATCCCTCGCCTATCATCCCAATCATCCCGCCTGCCGGAGTCTACCGATACAACAGGTACTTCGCCCGCAGCCTTCGACAGCGCGCTTCTGCCCCGGACCAGGTGGCAGCGACCACCGCGGGGTCTTCACCGCGCGTCACACGCTCGAAGCTCTCGCGCGATCCCAACAAACGGTCGGTGTTCCCGAGCTCGTATTTGTCGCCGAACAGCGTCGACAGCGCTGCCGCGATTTCCAGTCCGACCCGAACCGGCGCGAGCGCGGTGCGGTTGGTCACCATCATGAACACGCCCTGGCACTCCTGCCCGGAGTACTTGCTCGATGACGGCGTGAAGGTGATTGGATAAAAGCGAATCCCTGGCAAGCGGCGCGCGTTGAGTGCCGCCGCGAGGCGAGGGCCATCGATCCACGGCGCGCCGAGCTGCTCGAACGGCTGATCGGTGCCGCGGCCCACCGAGATATTCGAGTACTCGATCGCGCCAATGCCCGGATAGAGTGTCGCCTGATTGAGGTTCCGCATGTTCGGCGACGGGTTGATCCACGTCAGCCCGGTCTCGTCGTACCAAAGATCGCGGCGCCAGTTCTCGGCAGGAACGACGGTGAGATCCGCGGCAATCTTTCGCTCCTCGTTGAGCAGCTTTGCCAGCTCGCCCATCGTCATCCCGTGTCGAACGGGCATCTGGTGATACGTGATGAGCGCGTCACTCAACGCATCCAGGTTGGGGCCTTCGATTTGCCAGCCGTTCACGGGGTTCGGCCGATCCAGCACGACGACCGCGATCTTCTTCCTGGCCGCCTCCTCCATTACCAGGCCCATCGTCGCGTAATAGGTGTAGAAGCGGACGCCGACGTCCTGCAGGTCGATGACGATGGTATCGAGCCCCTGGAGCATCGCGTCGGTCGGACGCCGGGTCGCGCCGTAGAGCGAATGAATCGGCAGGCCGGTCTTGTCGTCGCGAGACGACGGCACATCGGTGTCGAGAATGCCGCGAATGCCATGCTCTGGGCTGAAGAGCGCGACCAGCTGAACGCCGGGGGCGCCGTGGATCAGATCGATGGTGGTCTTGCCGTCTTTCGCGCGCCCGGTGTGGTTGGTGACGAGGCCAACCTTCTTGCCTTTCAACCGCGCAAAACCCTCACGCGCCAGAACATCGATTCCAGCGAGAACAGGGTTCCTCACGGGAGGTTCCTCACGAAGGTTCCTCACGGCTTCCGCACGAAGGTTCGTACCGCCGGCAGCCGAGAGAGCCGCGGCGGCGACCGTGGCGACACGGCCGCGAAGTGCGGTGACGTCACCGGTGCCGTCGGGATGCAAGCGGCTCGACAGGAAGATCACGTACGACTTGGATGAGGGATCGATCCACAGGCTGGTGCCGGTGAAGCCGGTGTGGCCGAACGATCCGATTGGGAACAAATCGCCGCGATTGCCAGAGAACGACGAGTCGATGTCCCATCCCAGGCCGCGGACGCTGGTCATGCCCGCCGGTTGCGACGGCGTAATCATTCTCGCCACCGTGGCGGCCGACATGATTCGGACATTGCCGAGCACGCCGCCGTTGATGAGCGCCTGCGCGAAACGCGACAGGTCACGCGCGGTGCTGAACAAGCCAGCATGTCCTGCGATTCCTCCCATGCGTCGCGCGGTCGGATCGTGTACGACTCCCCGCAGCGGCGGTGCGTCGGGACGTTTGCAGGGCCAGGCATCGAGATGGCTGCACCGCTCGGTCGGCGCAATGCGCGGCAGCAACGCGGGCGCGGGCTT
>JANOZI010000438.1:0-3918 GCA_031429375.1 Acidobacteriota bacterium
TTCGTGTCCCGCGTGTTCGATGCCAATTCCGCCGTGGACTGGAAGAGCATTCAGTGGGCCGCGAAGACGCCGGCCGGCACCACGCTGGCCATCAGCGTCCGCACTGGTGACACGCCGACACCGCCGCAGACCCCGGACGGCACTTGGACGGCATTTGCTCCCGTCGCCTCGGCCGGTGCGCTGTCGCTGCGCTCGCGCTACATCCAGTATCGCGTCGACATGACTACGAACAATCCCCACAGGACGCCCGAACTGGAAGACATCATCATCAGCACGGGCAACAGCCCGGTGGCCATGCCGGATTTTGCCGCCCTTGGCAAGAACACCACGCATACCTTCCCGCCATCAGGGCTGGGTAGTCTGACAGCTAACGACACCGACGCCGACCCGAACGACAGGCTCACCGTCGCGGCCGTTACCAAACCGTCGAATGGCTCGGCCATCGTCAACGCCGACGGGTCGGTCCTCTACACGCCTGTCGCCAACTACTTCGGCGCCGACGCGTTCACCTACACGGTGACTGACGGCCTGCTGACCTCGAGCGCGACGGTGACCATCGACGTCCGAGACGGCAACGTTCCGCCAGTGTCCAACAACGACTTCTTTGCGGTGAACGAAGAAGCCACGCTGACCGTTCCGGCGCCGGGCATTCTGGCCAACGACACGGACGTCGAGAACAACGCGCTGACGGCGATGCTGGTGACCTTCCCGACACGCGGCATGCTCACCTTCCAGACCAATGGCGCCTTCACCTACACGCCGGCGCTCAACTACGCGGGCCCCGACTCCTTTACCTATCGGGTCCACGACGGCCTGGAAAGCAGCGGCCTCGCCGCCACCGTGAACATCCTGGTCAACCAGGTGAATGACCCGCCGTATACCGTTGCGGATTCGTTCAACGCGATGTTGAACCAGCCGCTCGACGTCGCCGCGCCGGGCGTGCTCGCCAACGATCGCGACGTCGAAGTCGAGGACACGGCGCCGCTGCGCGCCCAACTCGTCAGCACCACCACACGCGGTCGGCTGACGCTCAACTCGAACGGCTCATTCAGCTACGTTCCGCAAGCGGACTTCCTCGGCAGCGACTCGTTCACCTATTCAGCGGTTGACCACTTCGACGCCGTCGGCGCGCCGACGACCGTGACATTGACAGTGGCCATCAAGTCGGTGACGCAGTCGGTCGCCAGCGGCACAGTGTCGACCGGCACCGGCGTGAGCGTGGGCGACCCGTTGAACACCGCGGTGACGATCTCGTCTCCCGCCATCGTGAAGATCGCCCAGGGCGTGATCGCGGACTCGACCTCGCCGAGCGGCTTCACATTCCTTAACCAGCAGGTGAACATCACCCTGACCCATCCGACCACCGGCCTGGAGGTCACGGCGACGGAGGAGAATCCGCTCGTCTTCACCTTCGAGATCGACCTGTCTCTGATCCCGCCGGGGCAGACCGCGCAAACGTTCCAGATCTTCCGAAACGGCGCCGTCGTGCCCAACTGCCTGGGGGCCACGACGATTCCCGCCGGCATGGATCCGTGCGTGAGCGCGCGCTCGAACGGCACCAAGGTGAAGCTGACCATCCTCACGACGCATGCCAGCCGCTGGAACATGGGCTTGGGCACGCCGCCTCTCACCGATAACCTGTTCGCGATCAACGATCCCACATACGTCACGAATTTCCAGACACCGCTCGAAGTCCCGACGAACAACGGTGTCTCGATGAACGACGTGGGCCCGGGTCACCTGACGGTCGCGCTCGCCGCGACGCCGGCGCCCTATGGCGGAACGGTGAATCTGAGGGAATCCGGCGCGTTCGATTTCACGCCGAACGCAGGATTCTGCGGCGTGGCCACCTTTACCTATGAGCTCCGCACCAACAGCACGGGCGTCACTGCCGTGCCGGCGTTCGACACCGCCACGGCCACGATCAGGGTGAATTGCATCCCGGTCGCCGCCAGCGATGTGGCGACGGTCGCCGAAGACAGCGGCCCGACCGTGATCGACGTGCGCTTCAACGACAGCGACCCCGATCAGCCGGTGAGCCCGACGCTCGCCATCACGGCGGTCACGCCAGGCGCCAACGGCACGGTCGTGATCGGCGGCACGGTTACGACGCCGGCGGGCGGCGCCTGGGTGTCGTACCAGCCGAACCCGAACTTCTTCGGCAGCGACTCGTTCACTTACACCATCAAGGACAACAGTGGCGACACCGCCACTGGCACGGTCCAGATGACGGTGACGGCGGTGAATGACGCGCCGTCGTTCGTCAAGGGCACCGATCAGACGGTGGCTGAGGATGCCGCGCTGCAAGCGGTGACCGGCTGGGCCACGGCCCTCTACGCCGGCGCCGCCAACGAGGCGCAGGGCCTGACCTTCACAGCGACGAGCAGCAACCTGGGCTTGTTCGTGAACCAGCCCGCGGTTGCAGCGGACGGCACGCTGACCTACCAGCCGGCCGCCAACGCGAACGGCGCTGCGACGGTGACTGTCTACGTGACGGACAACGGCGGCACGGCCGGCGGCGGCATCGACACCAGCGCCGCGCAGCTGTTCAACATCACGGTCACGGCGGTCAACGACGCGCCGGTCGCCAACGATCAGGCGGTGAACGCCGACGAAGACACGGCGGCGGCCATCACGCTGACGGCCAGCGACATCGACTCGACCATGCTGTCCTACAGCATCGTCCAGGGTCCGCTCCACGGCACGTTGAGCGGCAGCGCTCCGAATCTGAGCTACCAGCCGGCGAGTAATTACAACGGCAGCGACAGCTTCACCTTCAAGGTCAACGACGGCGCCCTCGATTCGGCCGCCAACGCGACCGTCTCGATCGTGGTCGGCGCGGTGAACGACCCGCCGGCGGCGACGGCGCAGACCGTCACGACCGATGAGGATGTGGCGAAGGTCATCACGCTGGCCGGCACGGATATCGACTCGGCACTGGCGTCGCTGACCTACAGCGTTGTCGCGAGCCCGAGCCACGGCGGGTTGACGGGCACGGCCCCCAATGTGACCTACACGCCGGCCGCCGACTACAACGGCCCTGACAGCTTCACGTTCAAGGCGAACGACGGCAGCCTGGATTCGACGCCGGCGACTGTCTCGATCACCGTCACGCCGGTGAACGAAGCGCCGGTTGCGATCGCGCAGAGCGTCTCGACCAGCGAGGACACGGACTCGGCCGCCTTTACCCTGGCCGCGACCGATATCGACTCGGCGTCGCTGACTTACAGCATTGTCGCCGGCCCGACCCACGGCACGCTGAGCGGATCGGCGCCGAACCTGACTTACAGGCCAGCCGCAGACTTCAACGGCGGCGACAGCTTCACGTTCAAGGCGAACGACGGCAGCCTGGATTCGAACATCGTGACGGTCAGCGTCACCGTGACGCCGGTCAACGACCCGCCGGCCGCCAGCGCAGGCGCAGCGACGACCAATGAAGACACGGCCGTGAGCGCGATGCTGGCCGCGACCGACATCGACGCCAACGCGCTGACCTATAGCATCGTTGCCAACGGCGGCAAGGGCGCCGCGACCATCACCAACGCGGCGACGGGCGCGTTCACCTATACGCCGGACCTGAACGCCAACGGCACCGATACGTTCACCTTCAAGGCCAATGACGGAACCGAGGACTCGAGCGTCGCGACGATGACGGTGACGATCACCCCGGTGAACGACGATCCGGCGGCCAGCAACGGCTCTCTCACGACCAACGAGGACACGGCGAATGGCGGCAGCCTGAGTGCGAGCGACGTCGACGGCAACGCGCTGGCCTACAGCATCGTCGCCAACGGCGGTAAGGGGGTGGCGGCAATCACCAACGCGGCGACCGGCGCCTTTACCTACACGCCGAACGCCGACGCCAACGGCAGCGATTCGTTCACGTTCACGGCGAACGATGGAACGGTCAATTCGAAC
>JANOZI010000439.1:0-2349 GCA_031429375.1 Acidobacteriota bacterium
CATGGGCGTGGCGACGAACCCTGGGGCGTTCATCAACCTAATCGCCAACACGCCGGCCGGCTATAGCCAGAGCCGCCGCCCCTTCACCGGCGGCGTCGCCGCCGTGGTCACGGCGTTCAACACGCTGCTCGGCACCAACAACAAGTTTGTCATTAGCGTAAACGGCTCGAGAGACATCGAGGTGGACCTGACGGGCAAGACCGTCGCCGGCGCCGGGTTCCCAGCCGTCGCCAATTCGTTCGCCGCGCTCGTCAACCCGGTCCTCGGCTCCGCCGTGCCGGGCCTGCAGATCGCGTGTCAGTGGGACCAGGTTGGTGGCGCGCGGGTCCTGCGCATCACCTCGGACGTCGCAGACTTCACCCGCGTGACGATCCGTCGCGCCGCCGCCGACGATTTCGCCGGCCCGATGATGTTCGGTCTCGACCAGGGCGGCATCGAGGTCGCGCGCTACAGCAACATGCGGCCCGTCTACAACGGCTCGGTCTTCGTCGGCGGCGCAGCGTTCGGCGATTTCACCGACGGCGCGACCGGCGTGAACAACTTCGCAGGCCTGACACAGGACATCGTCACCGGGATTCAGATCGCCGGCAGTCCGGTGGTTCCGGTGAACCTGATCACGACCGTCGCGGGCGATGCCAACTCCGTGTCGGCAGGCCCGGGCATCGACGGCGTGCGGGAGAAGCTGCGCATCATTGCCCAGGCGGTCAATGCAAACCCGAACGTGCCGTGGAAAGCCGAGTTGTGGGGCTACCACCTCGCCTTCCGCAAGAAGCAGGGCTCGATCAATGACGCCTCCGACGTGGTTACGACGGGCGGAGTCAACGCGGCCACTCTCGGCACCGGCTTCCTCAAGAACACCCGCCAGTTCAGCCTCGGGACGACGGGCACGAGCGCGTTCCAGATTGTGCCCGGCGTGGCCGGCGACGACGGGACCGTGCCGCAGGTGGCGGACTACCTGGGCAACCCGATCGATCACACCGGGTTCAACGCGCTCGACACGGTCGATCTCTTCAACCTGATGGTTCTGCCGGGCGACCGTGAGGTCAACGAGGCGGCCTACCTGCAATTGATCGGACCCGCGAGCATCTACTGCAGGGGGCATCGCGCGTTCCTGATCGTTGACGCACCGGACAGCTGGACCTCCACGGCCGGCATCCCGATCGCCGATGCAACGGCGGTGAACTCGCTGCGGGCACTGGTCGTGAAGGACTACTCGGCCGTGTTCTATCCGAAGGTGCAGTACAGCGACGCCGGGCTCAAGAAGCTGATCGGGCCGTCGGGCATGATCGCGGGCCTGATGGCGCGCATAGATTCGTCGCGCGGTGTGTGGAAGGCGCCGGCGGGAACGGAGGCCGCGCTCTTCGGCGTGCTTGACCTGCAGGTGAACCTCACCGATCTCGAGAACGGCGTCCTGAACAAGCTCGGCGTGAATTCGCTGCGCAAGTTTCCGAGCGGCATCGTCAACTGGGGTGCGCGCACGCTCGACGGGTCGGACGACATCGGATCGGAATGGAAGTACATCCCGATCCGGCGGCTGGCGCTGTTCCTCGAAGAGTCGCTGTTCCGCGGGACGAAGTGGGTGGTGTTCGAGCCCAACGACGAGCCGCTCTGGGCGAGCATCCGCCTCAACCTCAATGCGTTCATGCTGAGTCTGTTCCGTCAAGGCGCGTTCCAGGGCAGCACGCCCGACAAGGCGTTCTACGTGAAATGCGACGGCGAGACGACCACGCAGAACGATCGCAACCTCGGCATCGTGAACATCGAGGTCGGCTTCGCACCGCTGAAGCCTGCCGAATTCGTCGTTATCAAGATTCAGCAGATCGCCGGGGATCTCACGTAGAGAGGCATCGCCATGGCCAAAGGTTTCGTCAAGAACGCGAAGCGCGTCGATCCGTACAAGAGCTTCAAGTTTCGCGTCAAGTGGGACGGCAAGGTTGTGCTCGGCGTCAGCAAGGTGAGCGCGCTCAAGCGCACGACCGAAGTGGTCAAGCACCGGGACGGCGGCGACAACAGCACCGATCACAAGTCGCCCGGCCGCACGACCTACGACGCCGTCAGCCTGGAGCGGGGGCTCACCCACGATCCGGAGTTCGAGAAGTGGGCCAACATGGTCCACGCCTACGCCGGTGACCCCGCGATGGATCTCGCAAACTACAAGAAAGAACTGACGCTCGAGATGCTGAACGAGAAGGGGCACGTGGTCTTCCGGTACTTCCTGCACGCCTGCTGGGTGAGCGAGTTCTCCTCGCTGCCGGAACTGAACTCGAACGCGAACGCGCTCGCCATCGAGATGATGAAGATCGAGCTCGAAGGCTGGAACCGCGATCCGGACACGAAGGAGCCGAACGA
>JANOZI010000440.1:0-2325 GCA_031429375.1 Acidobacteriota bacterium
CACCAACAACACCACGTTGTTCGCCGTTGCACCGGCGGTGGATCCGACCGGGAAGCTGACCTACACGCCGGCGGCGAACGCGACCGGATCGGCCACCGTGACCGTCACGCTGCAAGACAACGGTGGCACGACGAACGGCGGGTTGAATACCAGCCCGGCGCAGACCTTCACCATCAGTGTCGTGCAGGGCACGACGTCGACCACCGTGTCGTCGAGCAACCTCACCTCGCTGTTCAAGGTGCCCGTGACCTTCACGGCGACCGTGGTGTCGGCGCCGGTTGGAAACCTGTCCGGCCAGACCGTCACGTTCAAGGACGGCGCGGTGACGATCGGAACCGGCGTGCTGAACGCCACCGGCAAGGCGACGTTCACGACCGCGACGATCGCGGTCGGCACGCACCCGATCACCGCGGTGTTCCCGGAGAACAGCGCTTACCTCGGCAGCACCTCGCCCGCCATCTCGCAGGTGATTCAGCCGTCGGCCACGCTGACGGTCAACTTCACGGTGCACGCGGTGATGGACAGCACCAGCAAACCGAGGGTCCAGGACGTGCCGGTCGCCAACGCGGAGATTCGGGTCTACACGCGCCGCGATCTCTGCACCGACGGCCAGTTCGTCTCGAGCAACCCGAAGAAGTGGGGCGTGGTGTATGACGGCGCTGATGGTCCGGGGCCCATTCCGGGATGCCCGGTCGTGAGCGTCGGCAGCTACCAGGCGAAGGGCATCACGGACGCGGCCGGCAACGTGACGATCATCGTGCCGCCGACGACCAACTCGCCCAACGTCGACTACGTGATCATCGGCAAGTCGACGGCCTTCAACGTCACCACGACCCTGCCGGAAGGGGACGCGATTTACGCCGCCTACACGCTGCCGACCATCTCGGCCAACGTCGTCAAGCGCGTGCTGTTGCATGAGATTCGCCTGTTCAACGGCAAGCGGGTGCCCGGCAGGTCGCTGGAGGAATACGGCAGCTACCTGGCCATCGTCGAGCCCGAATACCTCGATTGGACCGAGGCGAAGGAACTCTACCCGTTCATCCTCGTCGCCGAAGGCGACTGGGGCGTGACGACCGGCGTGGAACCGCCGCCGGGCTTCGTCGCCGACTATCCGGAACTGGCCGCCGCTGTGGTGGACACCGTGAACGCCGTGCAGTTCACGCTGACCGACATCGGCAGCGACTGGACCGAGACGAAGATCACGCACACCATCAAGCACAAGGGCAAGACGAGGATCCGCACCTCGAAGGTGCCGATGTTCGACCACAAGCCGAAGAAGACCTCGGTCGTCAACCTGGTGGCAAGCGACACGATCGCGGCTGCCGGTTCGAAGCTCACGCTCACCGCCACCGTGGCAAGTGAAGAACCCGGTAAAGGCTTGCCGAGCGGCACGGTGACCTTCATGGACGGCGACATCGTGCTCGGCTCCGAAGTGCTGAAGCACAAGTCGCACGGCTCGGTGACGATCACGACGCCGGCACTGTCGGCGGGGCAGCACACCATCACGGCCGTCTACGAAGGCCAGGGCAGCTTCCTGCCCGGCACGTCAGTCGAAGTTGTAGTGACGATCGGTCCCGATGCGGGACCGATCGCCAGCGCAGCGCAAAAGGAGGTGCCGCCAACGACCGTTGCGGTGGCGGTCACCGAACACGACCGCATCCAAACGGCGCTCGTGGAGTTCGAGCCGATCGAGTGGACCGGCGAGCGGCGCCGGCATCCGATCCGCTTGACGACAGCGATCGTCGACCGGCAGCGACGCACGTAAACGTTGATTGATCGTGGAGGTGGCGCGCGACGCGCCGCCTCCACTTGCCTCACGAGCGAGGTCTGGTCATGATGAAACTCGCAATCGTCTTCTCGATGGCTATCGCCGCAGGCGCGGGCGCCATGACGATGCCCGGCGCGGTCTGGCAGACGATGGCCTCACCCGCCTCGGCAGCTTCTGCCCGGCCCGTCGATGCACGGCCGGAGGCCATCCTCGTCGGGGCGACGCTGCTGCTGGTGGCGTCGGGTCTGCGACGTGGGTTCCTGCACAAACATTCGAAGTAGACAGGCACCCGGCGGGCCCGGATTCCGCCGGCTGTTAACTCTGCTCCTCCCCGTCACACTCACCCTGAGGCCCCCTTTGAGTCTGTGTCGTCCCCGGCGCAGACAAAGTTCCGCAGTTACGAGCGCTGACTCTTCCCCGGGCACTGAGACACGCGCTGATGTCCGGCCGTTTCCCGCCAAATTAGGATCAACCGCGCTTCGGATCTACCAGTTCTGTAATAGCAGAGGTTCTGGAATGGTCATTGCTATCTGCTCAGTCGCACCCTGAATCCGTGC
>JANOZI010000441.1:0-6372 GCA_031429375.1 Acidobacteriota bacterium
CTCCAAGGCATCTCGGATCGTGGCCGATAACTCGCTGACGGTGAGGATCTGTAGCACCGGCCCCGGCACAGGCACCGTTGGCACCCGCACCGTTGGCACCGTAGGCACCCTTGGCATCAACCCCTGTGGCACCGTAGGCACCCTTGGCACCCCTGGCACCTTAGCCTGTGCCGGTTCCTCGTCGAAGGGTAATTTGCTCATGCGGTTGGAACCGCCGAGGCGCGATCAGTCAGTTCTTTGAGCTGATCCTCCGTGAGGGCCACTCGTTGTATTGCGGTCGCCCTGCCTGTACTCGGATCCGCCGTGATGGCGACGCCATGAAGGCGCGCGTCACCGGTGGCCGGCTCGAACCGCACCGGCAGGCCCGACATGAAGCGCGCGATCACGGCGACGCGGTCCATGCCGATCACGCCGTCGTGCGGACCGGTCATGCCCGCGTCCGTGAGATACGCCGTGCCGCCGGGCAAAATCCGCTCGTCGGCGGTCTGGACGTGCGTGTGCGTGCCCACGACCGCCGTGACCTTGCCATCGAGATACCAACCGAGCGCCATCTTCTCGGACGTGGTTTCGGCGTGGATGTCCACGAAGACGATCTGCGCGCCGTCGTTGCGCACGCGTTCGATCTCGCGCTCCGCGACGCGAAACGGGTCGTCTATCGCATGCAGAAACACGCGGCCCATCACGTTGACGACGCCAACCGACACGCCCGTGCGGCTGCGGGCGACGTAGGAGCCGAGGCCCGGTGTGCCGGCTGGGTAATTGGCCGGCCTGACCAGGCGCGGCTCGGCGCCGATGAACTCCAGCGTTTCCCGCTTGTCCCAGACGTGATTGCCCGACGTGATGACGTCGACACCGGCCGCCAGCAGCTCGTTGGTGTTGTCACGCGTAATGCCGGCGCCGCCGGCCGCGTTCTCGCCGTTGGCAATCACCAGGTCGGCGCCCTGTGCCGCGGCCAGCGCCTTGAGATGGCGCCGGACCAGGTCGCGGCCCGGGCGGCCGACGATATCGCCGATGAAGAGCAGCTTCATTCGCCCGGCTGCGTGGCGGAGGTGTCGATCGGAATCAGAATGCCTTGCCCGCGCCGTTCCTGCACGCGCGGCAGCACGACGTGAAGCTCGCCGTTGGCCAGGCGCGCCCGCGTCTTGGACGCATCGAACGCCGACTGCACGCGCACCGCGCGGGCGAAGCGCCCGAAGTCGCGCTCGACCAGGTGAAAACTCGCAGGCGCGCGCTTGGACGGCTCGGGCCGTTCCTTTTCGCCGACCACCAGCACCACGTTGTTCTTGATCAGGATGCGCAGCGCATCGGCCGCCACGCCGGGGAGGTCGAACACGACTTCGACGCTTCGTTCGGTCACGAACACGTCCACGACCGGCATGCATTCACCCGTGACGACATGCCGCCGTTCTGGACGGCTCCGGGCCAGGTCGTCAAACAAACGGTGAACGTCTTGCGCCAGATGGGCAGGGTCGAGCTCGTGCGGGCTCGTGGAAAACGCCATTCCCTCGATTCTAGCGGAAGGATCTGACCCCGAGCACGGCTTGCCGAGGCGTCTGACCCGTATGCAGCGACCGCGCCTGACCTGCGGCGGCGTCAGACCCCCGGGACTTTCCTGCTCGGGGTGAGACCCCGGCCGAAACCTTTCGGTTTCCGGTGCGTCTTAGTTATATGAGTGTTTGCAGCTAATATAAAGTGCTTGACAGACACTCAAAACATTCGCATTATTGATCCTGTCCTTAGGAGGACTACAGAACATGGCAAAAGGCAGAGTGATTGGAATTGACCTGGGCACCACCAACTCGGTGGTTTCGGTCATGGAAAACGGGCAGCCCACCGTGATCGTCAATCAGGAAGGCGCTCGCACCACTCCGTCTGTGGTCGGCTTCGGCAAGGACGGCGACCGTCTGGTGGGCCAGGTGGCCAAGCGCCAGGCCGTGACCAACCCCGAGAACACCGTGTTCTCGGTCAAGCGCTTCATGGGCCGGAAGTTCAGCGAGGTCACCGAAGAAACCAAGCGGGTGCCGTACTCGGTGTCGCAGACCCCGAATGGCGACGCGCGCATCACCGCGCGAGGGAAGCAGTACTCGCCCCCTGAAGTCTCCGCGATGGTGCTGCAGAAGCTCAAGCAGGCCGCGGAAGATTACCTCGGAGAAAAAGTTACCGATGCGGTCATCACCGTGCCGGCGTACTTCAACGACTCTCAGCGGCAGGCGACCAAGGATGCCGGCCAGATCGCCGGGCTCAACGTCCTGCGCATCGTGAACGAGCCGACGGCGGCCGCGCTCGCCTACGGGCTCGACCAGAAGAAGGACGAGACCATCGCGGTGTTCGATTTGGGCGGCGGCACGTTCGACATCTCGGTGCTCGAAGTGGGCGCTGGTGTGGTCGAAGTGAAGTCGACCAATGGCGACACGCATCTCGGCGGCGACGACTTCGATCAGCTCGTGGTCGAGTGGCTGACCAGCGAGTTCAAGAAGGCCGAGGGCATCGACCTCAGCAAGGACCGCATGGCCCTGCAGCGGCTCAAGGAAGCCGCGGAGAAGGCCAAGATCGAGCTGTCGTCGGTGATGGAAACCGAGATCAACCTGCCGTTCGTCACGGCGGATGCCGCGGGCCCCAAGCACATGGCGATGAAACTGACCCGCGCGAAGCTCGAGTCGCTGGTCGAGCCCCTCGTGCAGCGGACGATGGCGCCGCTCAAGCAGGCGCTCGCCGACGCGGGTCTCAAGCCGTCGGAGGTCGATGAGGTCGTGCTCGTCGGCGGATCGACCCGCATGCCGCGCGTGCAACAGGTGGTGCAGGACTACTTCGGCAAGGAGCCGCACAAGGGTGTCAACCCCGACGAGGTCGTCGCGATCGGCGCGGCGATCCAGGGCGGCGTCCTGTCGGGCGAGGTCAAGGACGTGCTGTTGCTCGACGTGACGCCGTTGTCACTCGGCATTGAGACCCTTGGCGGCGTCACGACCGTGCTGATTCCGCGCAACACCACGATTCCGGCGAGGAAGAGCGAGCTCTTCTCGACGGCGACCGACAACCAGGCCAGCGTGGATGTTCACGTGCTGCAGGGCGAGCGCTCGCTGGCGCGCGACAATCGCACGCTCGGCCGCTTCCAGCTGACCGGCCTGCCGCCCGCGCCGCGCGGGTTGCCGCAAATCGAAGTCAGCTTCGACATCGACGCCAATGGCATCGTCAGCGTGATGGCGAAAGACAAGGCGACAGGGAAAGAGCAGACCATCACCATCAGCGGCGCCGGCGGCCTCGGCAAAGACGAGGTCGAGCGCCTGGTGCGCGACGCGCAGGCCAACGCGGCCGACGATGCGCGGAAGCGCGAAGAAATCGATGCGCGCAACAAGGCCGAGGCCGAGGCGTATCAGACCGAGCAGGCCGCGAAGGCCGCGGCGACTGCGCCGAGAGCCGAGGCGCCGAAACAGGAGGGCGCCGGCGTCAAGGACGGCGAAGTCATCGACGCCGAGTTTGCTGAGACCAGGTAACGAAATCTGCAATGTGAGATCTGACATCTGAGATCGCAAGGAGGAGAAATGTCCATTGTTCGATTCGATCCGTTTGCTGACCTGCTGACCAACGGCCGCTGGGTGCCGGCGGTCGACATCTACGAAAACGGCAAGCAAGAGCTGGTGCTGAAGGCCGAGCTCCCCGACATGAAGCGCGAAGACATCGCGGTCGTGTTGGAGAACAACACGCTGACGCTGAAAGGCGAGCGCAAGTTCGCCGGCGAGGTCAAGCAGGAGCAGTTCCACCGCGTCGAGCGCGCCTACGGCACGTTCAGCCGTTCGTTCTCGCTACCGTCGACCGTGGATGCCACGCGCATTGGCGCCGAGTACAAGAACGGCGTGCTCACCGTGACGCTGCCATTTCGCGAAGAATCACGCCCCCGGACGATTAACGTCGAGGTGGCCGCTTAAGCGCAGCTGATCGCACTCCTGACGTGCCGGGAGAAGGATTGCCTCCCGGCGCGTCTCCGAAGTATGCTGTAAGGCTATGTCAGAGAATGAAAACCCGCAGGGGCAGGAAACCGCCCCGACGCCCGATGACGCGCCCATTGTTCACCCCAAGGCGCCCGCCATCGAAAGCCGCTTCCTCTTCGTTGACGTCTCGGCCCTGAGGGCCAAGCAGCTGCGGCGCGGCGCCCGCGTGCGGCTCGACCGCACCCCCGAGGAATTGTTGCCCGCCGTGAAGCTGTTGAAGCCGGAACGGGTTGCCATGGAAGAGGTTAAGCAGAACCTCGTGCAGTGGAGCCTGCCTGATTTCAAGGTGGTCATCGACCTCAGGTGAACCGGCGAGGCCCTGGCCTCGTCTGTTCATGTGAGATGTTTGGATTCCTCGCCTTCGCGGGCCTCCTCGCCGCTGCTGGTCTAACCTTCTTCTCGCTCGTCGGCCTCGTCTTTTTCGTCCTGCGCCTCGTCTTCTGGACGGTGTTCTTCCCGATCCGGATCCTCCTCAAAGTCCTGATGATTCCGGTGGCCCTGACCATCGGTGCCATCGGCCTGGCCGCTGGCGCCGCCGCCATCCCCATCCTCCTGCTCGTCGTGACCGCGGTCGTGGTGGTAGGCGCCATCGCGGCCGTGCTGGCACTGCTCGTGCCGGCGATTCCTTTCGTGCTGCTCGGCCTGATGATCTGGGCGCTGATGCGGCGCCGACCTGCGGCCGTCTGAGTTCGGAGTTCAGAGTTAAGAGTGCAGAGTTGAGTTACGAGTTAGGTGTCAAGAACTCCATGCTCCGAGACCATTTCCGTAACTCTTAACTCTGCACTCTGAACTCTGAACTCTTAACTCACTCTGCACTCTTAACTCTGCACTCCGAACTCAACTACAATCGGCGCGTCATGGAAACACCACTGACGCCCCTGGAATTCCTGCGGCGCGCAAGGCGCCTGTACGGTGGGCGCGAGGCGGTGGTGGACGGCGCCGAGCGCTGGACCTACGACGCGTTCGGCGGCCGCTGCGACCGCTGGTCGAGCGTCCTGCAGGCGATGGGCGTCGCCCAGGGCGACCGCGTGGCCTACATCGCGCCGAACTCCCACGCGCAGCTCGAATCGTTCTATGCGGTGCCGCAGCTGGGCGCGGTGCTGGTGCCGATCAACTTCCGGTTGATCGCGGAAGACTTCAAATACCTGATTCAGCACAGCGGCGCCAAGGTGGTGTGCGCGTCGGGCGAGTACCTCGACGCGGTGGATTCCATCCGTGCCAGCCTTGCCAACGTCACGCACTTCGTGGCGCTCGACTCCACGTCCGCCACGGCTACGGCGGACCAGACGGCGGACAAGGCTACGGTGGACAAGGGCGGGCGGGGTGGCTGGCTGGATTACGAACAGCTCGTTGCCGGGTCGACGGGGCGGTTCACACGGCCCGAGATCGGCGAGCGCGATCTGCTGACCATCAACTACACCAGCTTAACGACTTCGCGACCCAAGGGCGTGATGATCACGCACCGCAACGCGTGGATGAACTGTGTCGGCATGCTGATCCACACGCCGATGACGCCGCGCGATCGCTACCTGTGGACGCTGCCGATGTTCCACGCCAACGGCTGGACGTTCACGTGGACGGTAACCGCTGCCGGCGCGACCCACGTCTGCCTGCCAAAACTCGATCCCGCCGGCGTGTTCCGGCTGGTGAAAGACGAACGCATCACGCGGATGTGCGCCGCGCCCACGGTACTGATCATGCTGGCGAGCGCGCCCGCAGACGTGAAGGCCGGCCTGCCGCGCGGCGTTGGCGTGATGACGGCCGGCGCGCCGCCCGCCGCCGTGACGATCGAGCGCATCGAGGACGAGATGGGCTGGCGCGTGATCCAGATCTACGGCCTCACCGAAACCGCTCCGGCGATCAGCATCTGCGAACCGCTGCCGGAACATGACGCGCTCGGCGCGGCCGACCGCGCCCGCATCAAGGCGCGCCAGGGCGTGGAGCTGATCACCTCAGGCGAGCTGCGGGTCGTCGACGAGCACGGCCGCGAGGTCCCCGCCGACGGTGCGTCGGCCGGAGAAATCATCGCGCGCGGCAACGTCATCATGGCCGGGTACTACGACGACCCCGAGGCCACGGCCAGGTGCATGGGCGACGGCTGGTTTCACACCGGCGACGCCGCGGTCGTGCACCCCGACGGCTACGCGCAGATCACCGATCGGCTGAAGGACGTGATCATCAGCGGCGGCGAGAACATCTCGTCGGTCGAAGTCGAGGCCATGCTGCTGCGCCACGATGCCGTCCAGGAAGCCGCGGTGGTCGGCCTGCCGCACGACAAATGGGGCGAGGCGCCGCACGCGTTCGTGGTGTTCAAGAGCGGCCAGTCGGCCACGGCCGAGGCACTGCGCGAGTTCTGCCGCGCCAACCTGGCGCACTTCAAGGTGCC
>JANOZI010000442.1:0-10164 GCA_031429375.1 Acidobacteriota bacterium
CAATTCTAACTACAAAAACATCTGCCGGCTTGGGGCTTGGAGACTTGAGGCTTGGGGCGTCGGGCTTGGGGCGTGGACAAGTCCTCAGCTGCAAGCGTGTAATCTGTTTTCGTCATGGCCGCCCCCAACTATTCCGCCGCCCGTCGTCATTTGATCAAGACCGATCCGAAGCTTGCCGCCATCATCAAGACCGTCGGGCCCTGCCGTTTGCACAGTGTTGCACCCAGGGATCCGTTCGAGGCGCTCACCATGTCGATCGCGTCGCAACAACTGTCGACCAAGGCCGCCGACACGATCTTCCGGCGGTTCTGCGACCTGTTTCCGCCCGATCGCCGGCCCACGCCTGGACGTGTGATGACGCTGACCGACGACGAGATACGCGCGGTGGGCTACAGCCGGCCGAAGGTGTCGTTCATCAAGGACCTGGCCAGCCACGTGCTCGATGGGCGTCTCGACTTGCAGGGGCTCACCAAACACCCGGATGAGGAAGTGATGCGACAGCTCGTGGCGGTCAAGGGCATCGGCCGCTGGACCGCGGAGATTTTTCTGATATTCAGGCTCGGACGGCCCGACATTTTCCCGGCGGACGATCTGGGATTGATGAACGCCGTGCAGCGCGCCTACGGCAAGCGCAAGCGCCCTACCGCGAAGCAGCTGCGGAAGATCGGCGAGGCGTGGCGGCCGTACCGATCGGTGGCCGCGTGGTACCTGTGGGCCAGCCTGGATCAAACCCAAGCCCCAAGCCCCCCGCCTTCGCTGAAGCGACGGCGGGCAAGCAAGTCCCAAGCCGTTACTTCAGCGAAGCCGTAACCCTAACCTGCGCGCGGATTTCGATTTCGCCGGCCGACACCGGCGTCGTGGCGTCCTGCTTCGCCATCGAACGCTCCATCATGATCATCGGCCGCGGCTCGCCGCCGCCGCTGAACGATTCTTCGATGCGGATCACGCGATCGATGGTGCGGCGCGCGCCGGCGGCCATCGACTCGGCGCGGGTCACCGCCGCCGCCACGGCCTGCCGCAGCGCCTCGCGTTCCAGGTCCTCGCGCTTTTTCAGATCGAAGCGCAAGCCATGCAGCAGCGTCGCGCCGGATCCGACCGCGGCGTCGAGCACCTCGCCGAGCTTCGCGAGCTCGTCAACGCGCGCCTCGATGGTGTTGCGCGCCACGTAGCCGCGCGGCGTCTGCCGCCCGTTGGCGTAGTCGTACTCGAGCTGCAGATCGATCGCGACGGTCTTGATCGCATCCTTCGCAATCCCAAGCGCCGCCAGCTTCTGCTGCACGCCGCTCATGGCCTGCGCGTTCTGTTGCTGCGCGTCTTTCGGATTCTTCGACCGGCTCTCCGCGCCGATGCGCACCCACGCCTGATCGGGCGCCGCTTTCACGACGCCCTCACCCGACGCGATGACCACCGGCGGCTCCGGTGGATTCGACTGCGCCGCCGCAGTTGTAGCGAGGGAAAGCGCGAGAATGAGGATGGCACCAGCACTGGCACCAGCACTCGTACGTACTCTACGCACCGTACGCACCGTACGCACGTTAGCTTCCATCGTCCGAGTATACGACCCGGAACCCGATGCTGTAGGCGTAGGTGTCGGGCGGGACCTTGTGACGATGGGCGCAGCGGAGCTGATCGACATCGTGCGTGACCCACGAGCCGCCGCGCACGACACGCAGCGTGCCGCTGCCGGGGCCGCGCGGGTTGCGGCTCTCGCCACTGCGATACGCGTCGGCGCGGTACCAGTCGGCGACCCACTGCCAGACGTTGCCCGACATGTCGTACAGCTGAAGGCCGTTGGGGGGATAGCAGCCGACGGGCCGCGTGCCGCGGTGCCGCTTGAGCGCAGGATCGGGAAGGAAGTTCGCGCGCGACGCGTCGAAGTCGTTGCCCCACGGGTAGCGGGCGTTGACCAGGTCGCCGCGCGCGGCGCGCTCCCATTCCGCTTCGGTCGGCAGCCGCACCAACCGCCCGATCCGTCCGCTCAACCAGCGGCAGTACGCGGTGGCGTCGGCGTGCGTGACCAGCGTGACGGGATGGGCGGCGTGCTCGCGCGGCGGCTCGCCGCTGCGCCAGATGTACGGCGCCGCCAGATCGCGGAACAACGATTCCTGGGCCGGCGTCACCACCATCGGCAGCTCGCGCACCGCCGGCGCGGCGTGGCCGGTCTCTGTCGTGAACTCGGCGTACTGATCGACCGTGACGGGATGACTGGACGCGTAGAAGGCGTCCACATGAACGTCGTGGGCCGGCCGTTCGTCGTCGGCGCCTTCGTCAGATCCCATCGAGAACTCGCCGGCGGGAATCCGGACGAAGCGCGGAAGGGGGTCTTCGCGCATCGGCTAATCCGGCAGTATAAACTGCCCGCATGAAGCTCGAACAGTTCGCCATGGAACGCATGCAATCCACCTATGAGAACCTGGTGGAGTTCAATTTGTCGGAAAGCGGTGTCCGCCCGCTGACAGCGCGCGAATTGATTTCAGACACGGCGGGCCTGGAGGGCCTCCTGGACCAGCCGCTGGTCTATTCCCAGTCGAATGGCACGATCGAGCTGAGAGCGCACATCGCCGCGATATATCCGGGCGCGGATGTCGATCACGTCGAGGTCACCAACGGCGGGTCCGAGGCCAATTTCATCACCGTGTTCCGGTTGATCGAGCCGGGCGACGAAGTGGTGATGCTCGTGCCCAACTACATGCAGACGTGGGGCCTGGCGCGGGCGTTCGGCGCCACGATTCGCGAGTGGCGATTGATCGAAGACCACGAGGCCGGGCGGTGGCGGATCGACCTCGCGGCGCTGGAAGCGCTGGTGTCCTCCCGCACCCGCATGATCGTGAACTGCAACCCGAACAACCCGACCGGCGCGCGGCTCACGGCCGGCGAGTTGGAGGCCGTCGCGCGCATCGCCGACGCGCACGGCGCGTGGATCCTGTCTGACGAGGTCTACCGCGGCGCCGAGCTCGACGGCCACGAGACGGCGTCGATGTGGGGCCGCTCCGATCGCGCGATCATCACCAGCGGGCTGTCGAAGGCGTACGGGCTGCCCGGGCTTCGCATCGGGTGGATCGTGGCGCCGCCGCCGCTGGTGGCGTCGTTCTGGTCGTACCACGACTACGTCACGATTGCGCCCGGGGCGCTGAGCGATCGGCTGGCGCGTGTCGCGCTGGCGCCCGCGCGGCGCGCGCAGTTGGTCGAGCGGACGCGCGGCATCCTGCGCGCGAACCTGCCGATGATGGAAGAGTGGCTGCGCTCGAGCGGCGGCTTCCGCTGGATCCGGCCGGAAGCCGGCGCCATCGTGTTCGCGCGCTACGACCATCCGATCAATTCGACCGAGCTCGTGACCCGGCTGCGCAAGGAGAAGAGCGTGCTCGTGGTGCCGGGCGATCAGTTCGGCATGGACGGCTATCTGCGGCTCGGGTTTGGCGAGCCCCAGGAATACAACCGCGCCGGCCTGGAACGGCTGCGCGAGCTGCTCGCATCGCTCGGACCCGCGGATGGGGCGGCGCCGCGAACGCGGAGCGCTTCGATCGCATGAAGCGCCCGGAACTGTCGCTGGTCCTGATTGGCTTCGGGCACGTGGCCCGGCGCTTCGTCAGGTTGCTGGACGAGGTGGCCGATCGCCTCGACTTCAGCTGGAAGTTCGTCGCGATCGCGACCAAGCACCACGGCAGCGTCGTTGACTTCGAGGGCATCGACGTGGGCCGGGCGATTGCCAGGTTCGAAGGCTCGCAGTCGCTCGACCGCCTCGACGCCACGCCGCGCGAGCGCAGCGGCATCGACGTGATCCGCCAGGTCGCCGATGCGCTGCCCGACGAGGCCGCGGAGGGCCGCCTGATCTGCGTCGAGACCACCGTGCTCGACATCGATCGCGGCGAGCCGGCGGTGTCGCACGTCCGCGCCGCGCTGGAAGGCCAGGCCCACGTCATCACCGCCAACAAGGGCCCGGTGGCCTTCGCGTATCACGAGCTCGAGGCTCTGGCCGAGTCGGTGGATCGGATCTTTTTCTTCGAAGGCGCGGTGATGGACGGCGTGCCGGTGTTCAACCTCGTGCGCGAGACCCTGCCGGCCGTGACCATCGAGGGTTTTCGCGGCATCATCAATACCACCTGCCACTACATCCTGTCGGAGCTCGAGCGCGGCAAGGAGTTCTCGCAGGCGCTGGCCGATATGCAAGCGCGCGGCATCGCCGAAGCCGATGCCACGCTCGACGTCGACGGCTGGGACGCGGCGGCGAAGACCGCCGCGCTCGTCAACGTGCTGATGGGGAGCGCGATCACGCCGCACCATGTCACGCGAACCGGCATCAAGGGCGTGGACGGCGTGGACGTCCGCGATGCGCTCGGCCGCGGCAAGCGGGTGCGGCTGGTGGCATCGGCGTCGAGGATGGGCGGCAAGGTGCGGGCGCTGGTCGAACCCGAAGTGCTCGACAAGACCGACCCGCTCTACAGCCTCGAATCGCTCGACAACGCGCTCTATCTCAACACCGACCTGCTCGGGCAGGTCGGCATCGTCCAACGCTCGAGCGGGCTAACGCAGACGGCATATTCGCTCGTCACTGATCTCGCGCGCATTTCACAACGCCTTAGAGAGTTCTAATGCTGGGACCGTTAGCCGGATTCACGATTCTCGACCTGACGCGCGTGCTGTCGGGCCCGTATTGCACGATGGTGCTCGCCGACCTGGGCGCGCGCGTGATCAAGCTGGAGCAGCCGGGGAAAGGTGACGATACGCGTCACTGGGGCCCGCCGTTCATCGGCGACGAGAGCGCGTATTTCCTCAGCATCAACCGCAACAAGGAAAGCGTCACGCTCGACTTCAAGCCGGCCGGCGGCCGCGAGGTCTTCGAGCGGCTGGTCGCGCGCGCCGACGTGCTGGTCGAGAACTTCCGGCCGGGGACGCTCGACCGCGCCGGCCTTGGCTGGGACGCGATGCATCAGCGCTTCCCGAAACTGGTCTACGCATCGATCTCCGGGTATGGCCAGACCGGGCCGCGCAAAGACGAAGCGGGCTACGACGCCGTGATGCAGGCGGAGGGTGGCCTGATGAGCGTGACGGGCGACCCCGATGGGCCGGGCTATCGCATGGGCGTGGCGATCACCGACATGGTCGCGGGCTTGTACTGCGCGCAGGGCATCACCGCGGCGCTGCTGGCGCGCGAGCGCACCGGCGCCGGCCAGCGCGTCGACATCGGCATGCTCGATACGACGGCGGCGCTGCTCACCTATCAGGCCGCGAACTACTTCACGACCGGCAAGACGCCTGGCCGCAGGGGCAACCTCCACGCCACGATCGCGCCGTACGAGCCGTTCACGACCGCCGACGGCGAGATCGTCGTCGCCGTGGGCAACGACGAGATCTGGAAGCGCTTCTGCGCGGCAATCGGGCTGCCCGGGATGGCCGACGATGCGCGGTTTACGACCAACCGCGATCGCATTGCCAACTACCACGCGATGCGTCCGCCGATCGATCGCGCGTTCCGCGCGGCGACCAACGCCGAATGGGTGGCGCGGCTGAACCAGGCCGGTGTCGCCAACGGCGAGGTCCGCGACATCGCGCAGATGTTGACCGACCCGCAGCTGGCGGCGCGCGACATGATCGCGACGCTGATGCACCCGACCGCCGGCGCCACCCGCGTGATCGGCGCGCCGATCAAGCTGTCGGACACGCCGGCCAGCGTGCGCACGGCCCCGCCGGTGCTGGGCCAGCACACCGACCACGTGCTCGGCGAGTTCGGTTATTCCGCGGACGAGATTGCAAAGCTTCGCGAGGCCCGCGTGATCTGAGCCACAATCCAGGGATGGCTGATGTTGCTCTCGTCCGCAAGCGTGTCAAGACCGCGATCGATCAAGCCCGCCGGGATCAGGCCGAGCGCCGCGATCGCGTCGCCGAAGTCACAAAGGCCTACGAGGTCTTTCTCGAGACCGCCGCGATTCCGGTGTTCAGGATGTTTGCGAACATCCTGAAATCCGAAAACCTCAACTTCGAGGTGATGACGCCGTCCGGCGGCGTGCGGCTTCAATCGGAGCGCCATCGTGGCGACGCCATCGAGATGGAGCTGGACACGACCGCCGATCCGCCGCAGCCGCTCGTCACCATCACGCGCGTGCGCGGCAGCCGGGTGATCCAAAGCGAGCGCTCGATCAAAGGCAGCAACCCGCTCGTTCACCTGACGGAAGACGACGTCATCGAAATGTTGTTGGAGGAATTGCGGCCCTGGCTTGTCTAACGCCTTCGGCCGCCGGCTTGAGGCCAAGCGTTCTTCCCCAAGCCCCAAGTCCCAAGTCGTCAGTTCTTTATGCCAACCGCTCGACGACGCTGGTATCCACGCCCTCGCGTTTGAGTCCTGACAGCAGCCGATCGCGGTCGTGGGTCTTGCGGAAGGCTTCACGAACGTCAACAACGCCGCTCTGGACCAATCCCAGCAGCACGTCGGTCAGCGGCACCATGCCGTGGCGGCGCCCGCTTTCGAGCGCCAAGGGCAGCTGGGTCAGGTGACCGTCGCCGATCAGGCGGGTGACCGCCGCGGTGGCGAGCATGATCTCGCGGGCCACCACGCGGCCGCCGGCGGTCTTCTTCAACAGCACCTGCGACACCGCGCCGCGGAAGGTCTCGGCCATCGCGGCGTGCACCGACGTGCGGGAGCCCGGCGGCGCCAGTTCGAGAAAGCGCGCCACGGCATCGGCGGTTGACGGCGCGGTGATCGACACGAACACGAGCAGCCCGCCGGCCGCCGCTTCGAGCAGCAGGGGAACCATGTGGGCGGAGCTCAGGTCGTCCACCACCAGGACGTCAGGGTTTTCGCGCAGCGCCGCCCGCGCCGCCGCGAGCGCTTCATCGGCGCTGCCGCGGATCTCGCGCTGGCTCACGAGCGCGGTGCGGTTGTCGTGCACGAGGCGGATCTGTCGCTCGAGCATGATCACGTAGTCGGTGCGCTGGCGGTTGACGAGATCGACCAGCGCTGACATCAGCGTCGACTTGCCTGAACCGCGCGGGCCGGCCACGAGCACCAGGCCTTCGGCTTCGGTCGCAAGGGCCTGCACCTCTCGCGGCAAGCCGAGCTGCTCGGCGGTGGCGGCGCGGGTCGCGATCAGGTTGAACACCACGCCGGGGCCTCGATGGTCGCGGAAGCTGGTGCAGCGGATGCGCCCGAGCTCGGGCAGCTCCGCAATCCACTCGATGGCCTCGCCGCGGCCGACCGGGTCTTGCACTTCTTGCGGAACGATCTCCATGACCGCCGCCTCGATCTCCGCCTTCGAGAGCATCGCCTCGCCCTCGAGCTGCCGGATGTCGCCCTCGACGCGAATGTAGGGGCGCGAATCGGAGGTCAGGAAGAGCGAAGAAGCGCTGCGGGCCGCGGCGATCTGCAACAACCGTTCGACCGTGCTGGTCCGCGACTGCGACATCACTCGCGTCGGCACTTCGATGCGGACCGTACGGGTCATCGGCAGGACGACATAGGGACCGGTTTCGCGGGCGTACGCGGGCTCGCCTTCGCGGCCGGAGGCCGCTTCCGCCTGCGCTGAAGCTCCCGCCTTCGCCAAGGCTTCGGCGGACAAGCCGGCGGACAAGTCGGCGGAGACAGGGGCGGCAGCCTCCGCGCGAGCGTACGCAGGTTCGACGGGCTCGACGGGCTCGACGGCGCGGGCGTGCGCGGGTTCGGCGGGTTCGACGGGTTCGACGGGCTCCGTGCGAGCGTATGCGGGTTCAACACGTTCGACGGGCTCGCCTTCGCGGCCGGAGGCCGCTTCGGCCTCCGCTGAAGCTCCCGCCTTCGCCAAGGCTTCGGCGGACAAGACGGCGTAGTCTCGCCGGAGCTCGTCTGAATCGCGCCGAGCGTAGGCGGATTCTAGGCGCGCGACGGGTTCCACGCGCGCGACGGGTTCCAGGTGTTCGACGTGTTCGACGTGTTCGACGTGTTCGACGTGTTCGACGTGTTCGACGTGTTCGACGTGTTCGACGTGTTCGATGGCGCGAGCGTACGCGGGCTCGCCTACGCGGCCGGAGGCCGCTTCCGCCTGCGCTAAAGCTCCCGCCTTCGCCAAGGCTTCGGCGGACAAGCCGGCGGACAGGTCGGCGGAGTCTCGCCGTAGCTCGTCTGAATCCGCTCGAGCGTAGGCGGATTCGAGATCTTCGACAGGCTCAGCAGATCGAGGTGCGACGAGTTCTGCGTGTTCCACAGCCGCGTCGATCTCGGACTGGTCCGTCGAACCTGACGAACCTGTGGAACCCGACGGACGTGCAAAATCTGACGACCCTGACGTACCAACCAACTCCGGCTGCGACTGCTCTGCTGCTCGTTGTTCCGCGATGGCCGCCACCAGTTCGAGCGGCATCTCCTCAACGTCGGGATCGTCAATGGGGATCAGTTGATCGAGCAAGGCGGCGTGGTCGAGCTCGGCGACAGGCTCAACGTGAGGCTCAACCTCGGGCACCAACTCGGGCTCCGCAATCGGCTCCACGGCCGGCACGAGCTCGAGCTCCGCAACCGCGTCCGGAGCTGCAGCGACTTCGAGGATGGGCTCGATCTCGGGCTCGGGGATCGTGTCAGCAATTGGCTCCGGCTCCGCAATCACCTCGACTGGCACGGGCTCAGATGCCCCGGTCATCTGAGGGGCCGCGGCGATCTCTTGCACGGGCTCAGGAGCCGCAGTCATCTGCGGGGCCCCGCCGTCGCGGCCGGAGGCCGCTTCCGCCTGCGCTGAAGCTCCCGCCTTCGCCAAGGCTTCGGCGGACAGGCCGGCGGACAAGTCGGCGGGGTCTCGCCGTAGCTCGCCGGAATCGCTTTGCGCGTAGGCGGACGGCGGCTCCGCAACCGGAGCAGCGACCGCCGCGGCGAATCGGCGCCGGCGAATCTCAATCCAGATGTCGTCTCCGCCGCGGGCGGCGACAAGCGTGAAGCGGTCGTCGCCGAGCGACGGCAGTTTATGTTCGACCGCGCCGAACTCTTCGAGCGAGCTCTGTTGCTCCGCCGGCAGGAGCTGTTGCAGCATCCCCGTCATGGCGCCGAGGTTCAAGCCGTGCGTCGACAGGTCGAGCGTCCCCGCTTGCGTGACCACGTACGGCCGCTCGCCGACGTGCATCACCAGCGCGTCGCCGTCGGCGCGCACCATCGCAGAAAGAAGGGAGTCAACTAAGGCCATGCCTGAAACTGCACACCGATGCACACGCCCGGTGGCGGGTTCGCTCCATTCATCGGCTTGGGAGAAAGATGACGTTAGCGCGAGCGCTCGGCGAGGTGCAAGCTCATTAGGCCAAACAGCACCGGGATGACACGCACGTTCGAGAAGCCCTGGGCCCGCAACCGCTCTGCCACGCCGTGCGCACCCGGGTAACGGCGGATCGATGCGGGAATGTAGCGGTAGGTGTCCGGATCGCGATGCAGCACCCACCCAAGCGCCGCGCCCACGACGGTCAGATATCCGAGGTACACCGTGCGGATCGCGGCCGGTCCGGGGCGATTGAAATCAAGCGACAGCAGCCGTCCGCCGGGCTCGAGGACCCGGGCGATCTCGCCGATGGCGGCGGTCAGATCGGGAACGTTGCGAAGCCCGTAGCCAGTGGTCACGAGATCGAATGCGGCGGGCGCAAACGGCAGGCTCGCCATGTCGCCGCCGAGAAACGCCACGCGACGCGCGCCGCCACTCGCCGATCGCTGCTTGGCGTCAGCCAGCTGCAACATGCGGAACGTGATGTCGAGGCCGACGGTACGCGCCCCGCGCGCAGCGACCGCGAAGGCAATGTCGCCGGTGCCGCACGCCAGATCGAGCGCGCGCTCACCGCTCTGCACGTTCGCCAGCGCCACGAGCGTCCGCTTCCACCGCGCATCCTGTCCAAACGACAGCAAGGCGGTGATCAGATCGTAGCGATCGGCAATGGTAGAGAACAGTTGTCGGACGTAGCGGCGCTTGCTATCGGGAGTATCGAACGCGTTGATGAGCGACACGCACAGCCCTCCCGACAAGAAGTGCCCTCCCGGCTAGAGGTGCCCTCCCGGCTAGAGGTGCCCTCCCGTCAGTATCAGGCGCCCTTCCCGTGAGTATCAAGCCGAGAGCCAGCCGCCGATGGTTTGAATGAGCAGCCAGGCGTTGAGCGAGCCGATGATGATGGCGACCGTCCATGCCACCGCGGTCAGCCAGGTCGGGTTGACGAACACCCCCATCCGCGCCTTGT
>JANOZI010000443.1:0-1566 GCA_031429375.1 Acidobacteriota bacterium
TCGCCACCGGCCGTCCGGAGGGGTTGCCCGAGGACCTGCGCACCCGCGTGCGGTCATACGAGATCACGAAACCCGACTAAGACCCCTCGTGCGGAACCCCCTTGCGGAACCCTCGTGCGGAACCCCGTCAAGAACCCCCGTGAGGAACCTCAGTCAACTCAAGCTGGCTGAGAACGACGCAACTGGAGAGGCCGACTGCCTTGAATTCCACTGCGCCAAGGGCCGCGTCCACCAGTTTCAAGGTGAACGGCAGCTCGATGCGATCGCCAGGTGCGACGGGTCCCGTATACGCCGCGAGAACGATCCCGCGCCTGCTCAGCGTCAGTGCCCCTCCCGAATCGCTCCGCCGCCCGGTGTCGACCTCGAGATGCGCCTCGCCGTACGCGCACACGTCATCGCGCGAAAACTCGAACCGGGCGACATACCGTCCACTCGTCAGCTTGAGGTTCGGCGGTCCGTAGACAATTTGCCCCAACCCGATCACGTGCGAGCAATCCCGGTTCTCTTTGGCTCCGGCATCGGCGAGATAGCAAGGAATGTGCTGGCGCACACGGGACGCGACCGGCGAATCGCCGTTGTAGCGGGAGAAAATGCGCTCGGTGAGTATGGCCGGCGGCGTTCGCGCGAACCACTCCGGTACGCGCGAATACGTCATGCTGACTTCGCTGAAATACGCGTACACGGCGGGAGAAGGCAGGTAGAACATCGCCACCGCCACGAGAGCGGCGTTCAGTACCACGCCGTGGACGAGCCGGCTACGCCTCATCGGACACCATGGCAACGAGCGTCGGAGAGCCGGCCCCGATCAAGACGATCGCCGCGGCCAGAATCGACCAGCTCGAGAAATCGCGAGAGGTCCCACCCGAGCGCGACGATGGCCAACGGAGAGATCGTCGCCAGCACCGCCATCAGCAAGGTCGTCCACGGCGCGGTCCAGCGGCTCCAGTAACAAAACACCGCCGCCCACAACAGCAGCAGACCCGGCACCAGCGAGTAGGCGAGGGTGACCGTGAAATTGGCCCAATGTCCCGGGAATTCGAAGCGCCGCATGTGTTCGAAGCTGCTCTGGAGCGTCTGCCGAACGTGTAGACGATGTGCCCGCTCTTGATGTCGTTGGGCGTGATCCAGTCGTCCATTGAAAGAGCCAGCGCATGACTATTGTGGAACCAGATCACGCCCGCCGTGCAGAACAACGGCAGCGCCGCCAGGAGCAGTTTCGTCGCGCGGCCGGTCCTCATCGTCGCGCTCGACCACAGCAGCATGATCGCGAGCGGACACCACAAGAACACGAATCCTTCGTGGATCAAGGGACCGGCAGCCGCGGCGACCGCCGCGGCGCCGTACCGCCCGTGCAGCACGAACCACAGGCCGGCGAGTACGAGCGCGATGAGATAAACGTCGACATAGCCGCTGTCGTGCGCGAGGACCGGCATCAGCGGGCTGCACATCAGACACAAAAAGGCCAACACCAGTGTGAATCTGGCATCCCAACCCGGGGTGCGCCTGACGGCGTCCCGGAAGAGCAGCTGGAGCGAGACGATGATCCACAAACACACGATCACGTGC
>JANOZI010000444.1:0-9857 GCA_031429375.1 Acidobacteriota bacterium
CTGCCTGCAGAACAACCAGACGGCGCTCTCGACGCCGGTGCGCGAGAATTCCGCGGCGCGCGTGTTTGCGGAGAAGGCCGCCGGCTACGGCATTCCCGGCATCACCATCGACGGCACCGATCCGGATGAAATCGCCGCCGCGTTCACCTGGGCCGCCGAGCGCGCGCGGGCGGGCGACGGGCCGGCGCTGATCGAGGTCGTGGCGATGCGCATGTGCGGCCACGCTCACCACGACGACATGCTCTACCTCGGCAAGGATCAGCCGCCGTCCTGGGATTATCACCAGCTGTTCGAAACCGGCTATGCCAATCGCGAGCAGTACGAGTTCTGGGCCAAGCGCGATCCGATCCCGATGTACGCGGCGCGGCTCGAAGCCGAAGAAGTGATCAAGCCGGGCGACCTCGACGTGATGAAGACGTGGGCCGACGACCTCGTCGATCGCCAGGCGCAGCAGGTCATCCAGGCGCCGTGGCCGAAGGCCGAACAGGCCGGCGCCGGCGTCTTCAAGAACGAAGCGCCGCGGGTCCGCCTCGAACCCCTCGATCCGGCTCGTCGCCTCGCCCCCCCCGCCGTCGCGGAGTTGCCGGCACTCGACAGCGGTCTGCCCTTCGACAAGAAGGGCAACACCTTCCTCGAAGCGGTCATGCTGGGTGTCGGCGATGCGCTACGCGCCGACCCGCGCGTGTTCGTGTACGGCGAAGACGTCGGCGGGCAATACGGCAACGCGTTCCTGCTGCTGCGGCCGTTGCTGAAAGAGTTCGGCGATCGCATCCGCAACTCGCCGCTGGCGGAAGGCGCCGTGCTCGGTGTGTGCGTGGGCGCGGCGCTGGCCGGGCAGCGGCCGATCGGGGAGATGCAGTTCAACGATTTCGTGGCGACCGGCTTCAACCAGCTCGTCAACAACGCCGCGAAGATCCGTTACCGGTGGGGCGGCAGCGTGCCGATGGTGGTCCGCATGCCGTGGGGTGGATTGCGCTACGCCGGTCCGTACCACAGCCAGAACACCGAGCCGTGGTTCTATCGCACGCCCGGCCTGAAGATCGTGGTGCCCTCGACGCCCGAAGACGCGCGGGCGCTGATGGCCGCGGCCGTCGCCGATCCGGATCCGGTGCTGTACTACGAGCACATCGCGCTCTACCGCGATCCGCGCATCAAGCAGATCCTTCCGGGCGAGGCACCGGCTCCAGTCGAGATCGGGAAAGCCGCGCTACGACGTGCTGGGTCAGACTTGGCGATGATTTCCTATGGCGCTTACGTGCACCACTGCATGCGCGTGGCCGGGAAGTTGTCGGACGACGGCATCGAGGCGTCGGTGCTCGACCTGCGCAGCCTCTCGCCGCTCGACAAGGACGCCATCCTCGCGGTGACGCGGCATTGCAATCGCGTGCTGATCGTCCACGAGGACTCGCGGACCGGCGGCATCGGCGAGAGCCTGGCCGCCATCATCCAGGAAGAAGCCTTCGAGGCGCTCGACGCGCCGATCCGCATTCTCGGCGCGCTCGACACCCCGGTGCCGTACTCGCCGCCACTCGAGGAGTTCTTCTTGGTGTCGGAAGCGGATATTGACCGGGCGGCCAGGCTGCTGGTCGGCTATTAGCGAAGTTTGTTGGTTGACAGTTGAAACGTGAACTTTCAACTGTCAACTTTCAACTTTCAACTAACTATTATTTCTTCTTACCCGTGAAATCCGCCTGGCCCATGCCGAAGTCCATCATGCCCTTCATCTCGGCCCCGTTCACTTCGGCGGTGACCTTGATGTCGAGATTGCCCTGCGGCGTCGCCACGGTGAACTGCAGCGCCATGGTCTTGCCGGTCATGGTGCCGGCGACCTGCGTTTCACCCTGCGGGCTGGAGATGGTTCCGCTCACCTTGTCGCCGTCCTGCTTCAGCACGGCGCCGGCGGTGATCGGGCCTTCGGGGCCGTTGATCGCAAGGTCCCAGCTGCCCGCGACAGTGCTCTGGGCACTCAGCGCGGCACTACAAACAATTCCAACGACGAGCAATATTGAAAACAGTCTTGACATCTAGGCCTCCGGGGAACACCGAGAGTAACATGGCTCGGCGATGTGGAGCAAAGGTCGGTTTTTGGTGGCCGGTGCGGCTGCGCTCTGCGCCAACAGCGTTTACCTTGCCGCATGGTCGGCGCCCACGCTGTTTTACTACACCAACGTCGCCCTGCACGTTGTCCTGGGCGTCGTCGCCTTGGCCGTCCTCATTTACCTGGCTGTTGCCGCCCGCCCTGTCCTGAGCGAGCGGACGCCAGCCCCTGGGCTCGAGTCTCCGAGTCGAAGGTCGCCGAATGTCCGGCGGCAGGCAGCATTCGTCTGGATTCCTTTCGTGGCGTGCGCCGTCGTGGGCCTCTGGCTCGCCTATGCCGGCGCGACGCTGTCGCAGCAGCGCGCGCTCGACGCGCACGGGGCCCTCGCCGCGCTTGGCGCGCTGTCCCTCGCGATGTGGCTGGCGGCGCGGGCAGTCACCGCCGCCAGTCCTGAGCGAGCGGACGCGAGCCGTGGGCTCGCGTTTGCGAGTCGAAGGGCAGCAGGTGCATTGTTACTAGTCGTCGCAGTTGTCCTGCCCTTCGTCATCAAGCCGATGGCCGCGCGCCGCTGGGCCGCGCGCCACACCATCGTCAATCCGCTCACGCCCCCGGTCACGATGGCGGGCGAAGGCGTCGGGCCATCAGGGCCGTTCTTCCCCTCGTCTGCACGCACCAACGTCGGCGGCATCATCCCGGCGACTTTTTTCATGACCAGCGCCACCTGCGCCCGGTGTCATAAGGATATTTACGAGCAGTGGAACTCGTCGGCGCACCACTTTTCGTCGTTCAACAACCAGTGGTACCGCAAGTCGATCGAGTACATGCAGGACGTGACCGGCGGCACGCAGCCGTCGAAATGGTGCGCGGGCTGTCACGATCACGCGGTGTTTTTCAACGGCCGCTTCGACCGGCCGATCAAAGAGCAGATCGACACGCCCGAAGCGCAGGCCGGCCTGGCCTGCACATCGTGCCACTCGATCGTGCACGTCGGCAGCTCGATGGGGCAGGGCGATTTCACCGTCGAGTATCCGCCGATGCACGATCTCGCCGTCAGCGACAATCCGGTGCTGATGCGGGCGCACGACGCGCTGTTGTATCTGTCGCCCGAGCCGCACCGCAAGACGTTCCTCAAGCCGTTTCACCGCGAGCAGACCGCGGAGTTCTGCTCGAGCTGTCACAAGGTCCACCTCGACGTGCCGGTGAACAGTTACCGGTGGTTCCGCGGCTTCAACGACTACGACAACTGGCAGGCCTCGGGCGTGTCGGGCCAGGGCGCGCGGTCGTTCTACTACCCGGCGAAGCCGCAGCGTTGCGCCGACTGCCACATGCCGCTCGTGGCCTCGAACGATCCGGCAGCCAAGGACGGCAAAGTCCGATCGCACCGGTTTCCTGGCGCCAACACCGCGCTGCCGTTCGTCAACAAGGATCCGGTTCAGCTCAAGACGGTGCAGGATTTCCTGCGCGACGGCCAGATCACGGTTGATGTGTTCGGCATCGCGCGCGGCGACGCGCCCGCGGCGACCGAAGACGGCGCCGGTCGGGCCACCGAACCACGGCTCTCGAGCACGTTTGCCGTCGGCGAAGAATCGGCGCAGTTCGGCGCGGCGTCGGTCGCTGCGCCCGCGGTTGACGTGATCGCGCCGCTCGACAAGATCAAGGCCACGGTCCGGCGCGGCGAATCGGTTCGCGTCGAAGTAGTGGTGCGGACGCGCAAGGTCGGTCATTTCTTCCCGGGCGGCACGGTCGACGCGTTCGATGTCTGGGTCGAGCTCGAGGCGGTTGACGACCGCGGCCGGGTGCTGCTCCACAGCGGCGCGGTGGCAGACGAGGGCAAGGGCCCGGTCGATCCAGACGCGCACTTCTATCGCAGCCTTCAGCTCGATGAGCACGGCAACCCGATCAACAAGCGCAACGCCTTTATGACGCGATCGGTCGCCTACGTCCGGCTCATCCCCCCGGGCGCCGCCGACACGGTGCACTACCGTCTGCAGATCCCCGAAGACGCGGGCGACCGCATCACGTTGCGCGCCAAGGTGAACTACCGCAAGTTCGCGTGGTGGAATACGCAGTGGGCATTCGCCGGCGTGCGCGATCCATCCGACCCCAACCCCAACGTGACCAGGTCGTACGACGATGGGAAGTGGGTGTTTAGCGGGGATACGTCGAGAGTGTCCGGGCAAGTGAAGGCGATTCCCGACATCCCGACCACGGTGATGGCACAAGCGGAGGCCACGCTGCTCGTCGCATCGAAGGGCGCGACCGTCACTGGCGTCCGGCCGTTTCTCGACGCCTCGGTCCGCGAGCGGTGGAACGATTTCGGAATAGGGTTGTTGCTGCAGGGCGATCTCAGGGGCGCCGAAGCGGCGTTCATGAAAGTGGTCGCGATGGATCCGGGCTACGCGGACGGGCCCGTCAACGTGGCGCGCGTCCAGATCCAGGAAGGCAACATGGCCGCGGCCATCCCGATGCTCGAGCAGGCGCTCAAGATCGATCCCGCGCTGGCGAAGACGCATTACTTCATGGGCTTCGCGCTGAAGACGCTTGGCCGCTACGATGAGGCGATCAGTCACTTGAAGGCCGCGGCTGCGCAATATCCGCGCGACCGTGTCGTGCTCGGGCAGATCGGGCGGGTCCAGTTTCTGCAGCGGCAGTTCACTGAAGCCGTCGCCAGCTTCGAGCGCGTCCTGGCCGTCGACCCCGAGGATCTGCTGGCGCATTACAACTTGATGCTGTGCTACCAGGGACTCGGCAAGACCGAATTGGCCGCTCGCGAGCAGGCGCTCTACCTGCGCTTCAAGGCTGACGAATCGGCACAGGCGATCACCGGTCCATTCCGGCTCAAGTCCGCCGCCGACAACAACGAACGCCAGCAAGTTCACGAGCACAGGAAGGACTGAACAGTGCGACCCTCTTTCGCGCTGATCGGTGTGTTACTCGCGGCCGTCGGTGCCGCCAACGAGACCGTTGCTCCGGGCGCATTCACCGACGTAACAGCGCGTGCCGGGGTGAGCTTCGTCCACAACAACGGCGCGTTCGGCAAGAAGTACCTGCCCGAGACGATCGGATCCGGCGTGATCCTCTTCGACCTCGACGGCGATGGCTGGAGCGACGCGGTGTTCGTGAATTCCACCAACTGGCCGGGAAGGGACGGCGCCCGCTCAACGGCCGCGCTTTATCGCAACAACCACGATGGCACCTTCAGTGACGTGACCAGGGGCTCCGGCGTGGACGTCGAGATGTACGGCATTGGCGGAGCCGCCGGCGATTTCGACAACGACGGCAAGACCGATCTCTACCTGACGGCGCTGGCAGGGAACCGGTTGTTCCGTAACCTCGGCGGCGGGAAGTTCGCCGACGTCACCAGGTCCGCTGGTGTTGCGGGCGGTGGCTTTTCCTCGAGCGCGCTCTGGTTCGACTACGACACCGACGGCAGGCTGGATCTGTTCGTGGCGAACTACGTCGATTGGAGCGTCAGCAACGATCTGTTCTGCACGATCGACGGCAAGAGCAAGTCGTACTGCACGCCGGAATCGTACAAGGGCCAGAGCCCGGCGTTGTATCGCAACCGCGGCAACGGCACGTTCGAGGATGTCACCAAAGCCGCCGGGCTGCTGGATCCGGCGTCGAAGGGCCTGGGCGTCGCGATGTTCGATTACGACGGCGACGGCCGCATCGATCTGTTCGTCGCCAACGACACCCAGCCCAACCGCCTGTTTCGAAATCGCGGCAACGGCACTTTTGTTGACGTCGCCATTGGCGCCGGCGTGGCGTTCAGCGAAGCCGGCGTCGCGCGGGCGGGCATGGGCGTGGACGCGGTGGACTACGACGGGTCGGGGCGGCCGAGCCTCGTCATCGGCAACTTCTCGAATGAAATGATGGCGCTCTACCATAACGAGGGCACGGGCATCTTCATCGACGAGGCGCCGCGATCCGCGATCGGCAGGACGTCGTTGCTGACGCTCACGTTCGGGTGTTTCTTTTTCGATTACGACCTCGACGGCCGTCCCGACATCTTCGCGGCCAACGGGCACGTTGCCGACGACATCGAGCGGCTGCAGTCGCGCGTCACCTACGCGCAGCGCCCGCACCTGTTTCGTAATGCCGGCAAAGGGTTCGAAGCACTCGACCCGCAGGCGTCCGGCTTGCAGCAGGCCTTCGTGGGCCGCGGCGCCGCCTATGCGGACTACGACAACGATGGCGATCAGGATCTGTTCGTCACGGCCAACCGCGGACCCGCCCGCGTCTTCCGCAACGACAGCCCGACTGCCAACCACGTCCTGCGGGTGCAGGCGATCGGCACCACGTCGAATCGCGACGGCATTGGCGCGCGCGTCGAGCTGCAATCAGCGGGCGGCGCCAGGCCCTGGCAGATCGTCAAGACCGGATCCAGTTACGCCTCGCAAAGCGAGCTGACTTTGACCTTCGGCCTCGGTTCGCAGACCTCCGTCGGCAGCCTCCGCGTCACCTGGCCCGATGGCAAGAGCGAACTGACCGGACCGATCAAGGCCGATCAGATCGTCACGCTGAAGGAAGGCGCCGGCGTGCTGCAGACCGCGCCGATCCGGCGCGGGCCGATCGAAGGCAAGAAGTGATGGCCGGCCATCTGCGCTACTCGGTGGCCGCGTGCCAGACCGACCTGCCCAACCCGATCGAGCGGCGGCAGATGCGCGCCAACACCGACCGCATGCTCAGCATGATCGACTCGGCGGTCGCCGGCAGCGCGCCGTTCCTGCCGGTGCGCCTCCTGGTGTTTCCGGAATTCGCGCATGCCGCTCCAGTGTTTGCCACCGTCGGCGAGCTGCTGGAAAAGCTCGCCGTGCCCATCCCCAACGAGCACACCGATCTGATCGCGCGCAAGGCCAGGGAGCTTGGCGTTTACGTGCAGACCGGCTCGATGATCGAGTGTGATGAAAAATGGCCGGGCGTCGCGTTCAACACCACGTGCCTGATCGGTCCCGAGGGCCTGCTTTACAAGTACCGCAAGGTGAATCCGTGGATCCCCTACGAGGTTCATGCCAGCCCGCACGATCTGCAGGGCTACGACGAGCCCCTGTTTCCGGTGGCCGACACCGAGATCGGCCGCATCGGCTGCGCGATTTGCTACGACTGGCTGTTTCCGGAAGCGATCCGGCAGCTGGCGGCCAACGGCGCCGAAGTGCTGGTAAGGGTGTCGGCCTACATGGATCCGTGGGGCGCGACCGAGCCGATGAACTGGTGGACGATCATCAATCGCGCGCGCGCCATCGAGAACATCGCCTACGTCGTGGCGGCCAACCAGGGCGCCAGCCTGCGGCATTACCCGCCCTACTCATGGCCCGGTGGATCGCAGGTCGTGGATTTCGATGGGCGGATGCTGGCCGAGGCCTCGCCTGGCCCGGGCGAGCGGATTGTCGTGGCCCCGATTGACGTCTCGGCCTTGCGGCACGAGCGGGAATCGCGACGGGGTCATCACATGCTCGCCCACCTGCGGAGCGAAGCGTACCCGGTCTACCGGAGCCATCACTTCCCGCCGGATCCCGAGGCCGATCCCGCGGCGGCGTCGTTCGAGCACAACGTCAAGCGCATCGACGCCGCCAAGCGCCGCTAGTGCGGGCCACGCGGGCAAATGCATCGCACAGAAACACGGAAACACTGAAACACCGAAACCACTTTTTCAAAATGCATTTTGCATTTTAGAAAACCGTTTTCCGTGCTTCCGTGCTTCCGTGTGATGTATTTGTCACGCTGACACCGTGCATCAATCCGACAGCTTCACTTCGACATCGTCGCCGCGCACTCGGACGTCGTGCCGCGATACGCCGACCCGCGGGTCCTGCACCATCGTGCCGGTGGTGATTTCGTACGACCACCCGTGCCACGGGCAGGTCACGACGCCCTTGTCGATCGCGCCTTCACAGAGCGGCCCGCCGCGATGCAGGCACATGTTGTCGAGCGCGTGGAATTCGTCGCCGATCCGGAACAGCGCGACGTGGCGGCCGCCGACCACCACCATCGTCCCGGCGCCCGGCGCGAAGTCAGCGACCTTGCCGACGACGACGAATTCCACGGTACTGACTTACTTGTCTTCGCGGAACCCGGCTGGCAGCGCAACAGATGCCGCATCGACATCCGGCGTGAGCTTCAGCACCTCGATCGAGGTCGTCAGGATCATGGCGCGTTGCGGCTTGCCGCCCGGTTCATCCTTCTTCTCGGCCATCTTCTTCAACCCGCCAAGCATGCCGCCGAGACCCTTCTTCGCCGGCTCAGCAGGCGCCGGCGCCGCCGCCGTCGTGTTCGCCGCGCCAGCCGGCACGACTTCCATCGTCATCGTCGTCAGGATCGCGGTGCCGTCGATCTTGCCGCCTTCGGCTTTCATCCGGTCGAGCGCCGGCTTGATCTGCGGATACATCGCCAGGGCCATCGCCATGTCCTGCGCCGACGCGCCGGTGACCATCGGGCCGTAGAGTTTTTCCGCGTACTTCATGTCGAAGGCGATCAGGTCTTTGTTGGATGGCGCGTTCGGCGCCAGCCACATGTCGGTCACCATCACCATGCCGCCGCTCTGGTCGAGCGTCTTGCCTTTTTCACGGACGGTGATCGTGACGATCGCCTGCTTGGTGTCGAAGCCGTTGATCGACTTGGTGGCGCCGGTGTTCTTGACGTCGAAGTCGACTTCCACTTCCTTGGCGTTCGGATCCTTCTGTGCGGGCTTGTCGCTGCGCTCTTCACGCTCTTGCTCACGCGCATTCTTCTCGGCCTCGCGTTTGGCGTCTTCCATCTGCTTGCGGATCTCGGCGAAAGTCGTGACCTTGTAGGTCTTCTTCTTCATGTCGAGGTCATAGATCTTCTCTTCGCTGAGGTCGATGATCTGGCCGCTGGTGTCGGACAGCGTCGCCTTGCGATTGCCCTTCACGGCCACCACCGAGGTCACGCCCTCGCGCGCGCCCTTGCCGCCGAAGATGTTGACGAGTTTGCCGATGGCGCCGCCGAGCTGGAACCTGACTTTCTGATCGGTACGAATGTCCGCGCTCAATGGCACGGACGCGGCTAGACAGCCGAATAACAGCAACGCGCTAAGTCGAACACGATTCATCACAGATTCTCCCTGGGGGGAATGTTATCGCGACGCATCCAGATCTAACCTCGACGGTAGATCGCTACTTGCGCGCCGCTGGCGTCAGCGTAGTCTCCTTGCGCTCGCTGCCCCGCATATAGACGACCTTGGCGGGTTGGCCGATCTTCAGCAGCTCGAGCGCATAGGTGTAGTCGTAGATGTTGGTGATCGACTGGCCGGCGATCTCGACGATGACGTCGCCCTTGGCCAGCCCGGCCTGCTCGGCGGGGCCGCCGCCGATCACGCCGCCGAGCAGCAGGCCCTTCACATCCGACGCGTAGTCGGGAATGGTGCCCGTGAACAAGCGCAAGCCGGCGCGGCCGCCCGTGTCGGTCTTCTGTTCGACCTTCGTGAACTGCGGCACTTGTTCGGCATCGAGCAGGCGCTTGACGATCGCGGTGGCGAAGCCGGCGACGCGATCGAGGTCCTCATAGTTGATCTTGTCGGACGTGTCGCTGGGCTTGTGGTACTCCTGGTGCGCGCCGGTGAAGAAGGTGAGGCATGCGACGCTCGCGGTGTTGAAGCTGCCCACGTCGGTCGGCTGATAGGGATCCTCCTGCAGCACCAGGTCGAAGCCGGCCGCGACGTTGGCCTGTTCGAGCAGCTTCGGCCACATCGCGCTGGTGCCGGTGGCCTGCACGGTGAGCTTGTTGTCGCTGACCCGCCCGACCATGTCGAAGTTCAGGTACGCCGCGAGCTGATCGAGCGGCACCGGCGGCGTGGTGA
>JANOZI010000445.1:0-2322 GCA_031429375.1 Acidobacteriota bacterium
ATGCGCATGGCTCACGCGGTCGCCCCGCTCATCCTGTTGGCATCGGTCCTGCTGGATGCGCAGAACGCGCCGGCGCCCGCCGCCATAACGCCCCGCCTCGACACGCCGCAGGCACGCGTGTTTGTCGCTACGCTGCAGCCCCGCACGCCGTCGATTGCGAAGAACGGTCACGCCACGCATCGCGTGATCATCTACATGGATGATGGCGTGATGACGCGGACGCAAGGCGCCGACACGGCCACCATCAGCTTCAAGCGCGGCGACGTGCGCTGGCGTCCAGCGAGCGGCGCGTACACGGCTGAGAACATCAGCGATCATCCGATCCGGCTGCTCGAGATCGATCTCAAGGGCCCGCCGGCGGGGCCAGCTCCCGTCACCGCGCTGGATCCGGTCACGGTCGATCCGCGGCACTACAGCGTCGAGTTCGAAAACGAGTTTGTCCGCGTGCTGCGGGTCCACTTCGGGCCCGGCGAGACCGGCGCCACGCACGAACACATCCTGAATCGCGTCGTCTTTTACGTGAACGACCAGCCGAATGCGAAGGCGGACGACGTGCGCATGTCCGGTGCGGCGAAGCACGCGGAATCGAACGACTCGGCGCGGCCGGCCGACCGGATTGCCGTGGAGATCAAGTAGTCGATCGCGTCTGTATCAAACGGCGCAGGCTACGGTTGTGCGCATCGCCGAGATCTGCATTCAGTACCCCAACCCGAAACGGAAGGGGTACAAGGTATCGCGGGCCGGGTAACCCGGCACATCCGGGTCGTTGTCTAGAACGGCCTGCAGGCTATTGGCGAGGGCAAACGGCAGCTTGCCCCGCGGCTTGAACTTTCCGCTCAGCACGTCCATCAGCGCCGTATCGCTCACGCTGAAGTGAGCGAGGATGGCGCCGGCGTCCTTCAGACCGCTGGCGTCGTCCAGCACGAAGGGCTGACGAAAATAGATCGCGATGATCGTATTCTTCGCTCCCACCTCGCTCATGACCGCCTTGATATCAGCCAGCGAAGGCCTGATCTGCCACGACTGCGACGCCGCCATCGCCGTGAAAGAAAGCGAGCTGGCTTCCGACGGGAGAGAGCCGCCGAACACCAGCCCATCGTCAAGCCCGGTGGGATCATCTGCACCGTAAGTCCGTCGCGTGATCGGGCTGATCCACGCAGGGTTGGCTCCCGTAGCCGGGTCGCTGCTCTTGTAGCTCCGGGTGACCGACGGTGAATTGAGCGCGGTGACCGAGATGACCGCGTAGTCGCTGCCCGCCGCACTTGGACGGCCCTGTCCCGCCGCCGCGTTACCATCGGTCACGATGAAGCCATAGGGCTCCACATTGGCCTTTTTGACGTCGCCCACGATGTACAGCCGTGCCCCGGCTTTCAGCGGCAGAGTCTTGCCTCCGAGCTGATTCCTGTTCTGCAGAAGGACGATGGAGTTGCGCTGGACGTCGAGCCCTTTTGCGCGGAACGCGTCCTGACCAACGGTGCGTGCCGCACCCCCGGGATCGACATACGGATTTTCAAAAAGGCCGAGCATGAACTGCTCCTTGAGAATCCGTTTCGCCGCATGGTTCACGCGAGCCTCGCTCAGCAGGCCAGCCGCGACAAGATCGGTGATGGTCGCGTTCATGCTGAAACCCGACAGCATGTCAGTGCCGCCATTGACAGCGGCCGCCACGCGTTCGGGCACCGACTTGCTCTCGAGTCCCCAGGCCCGGCTCTTGATGACGCCAGTGTCCGAATTCACGTAGCCCTTGAAGCCGAGCCTGTCGCGCAGCAGGCCGGTGACAATCTGCTTGGAAAAGGCCATGCCGATCCGTTCGTACTTGACGCCGTCGTACGTCACGTCAACCGGCACGCCGTAATACGGCATGATCGCCGACACGCCGGCATTGATCGCGGCAATGAATGGCTTGAGGTGATAACCGAAATTGCCGCCCGGGTAGACTTGCGTCTTGCCAAAGGTGTAATGCGGGTCCAGCCCGAGCTCCTGCGCACCACCGCCGGGGAAGTGCTTGATGGTCAGCGCGACCGGCGAGCGCGGATTGAGCGGGCCGCCCTGCAGGTGCTCGTCCTGCGTCCTCACGATGCTGGCATTAAGGTCGGCGTCTTCGGAGAACGTTTCGTGGACGCGGAACCTGCGCGGCTCTGTAGAGAGGTCGGCCATATAGCCGTACATGCCGCGCAAACCGATGGACCGCCACTCTTCGCCCGCCACCAGCGCCAGGTCTTTCACCGGAGACATGTCACCCATGCCCAGCGCGGCGGCGGCGATGCCCGGCTCTTTCGGGAAGGCGCTGAACGCACCGGCGGACTCGTTGATGCCGGCACG
>JANOZI010000446.1:0-3012 GCA_031429375.1 Acidobacteriota bacterium
TGCCGCGACCAATCGCGATCTGCCGAAGATGGTCGGCGACGGTAAGTTCCGTGAAGACCTGTTCTATCGGCTCAACGTCATTCCGCTCGAAATGCCCCCGCTCCGCACGCGTCCTGAAGATATCGCGCTCATCGCCCACCATTTTCTCGCCAAGTACACACGCGAGATGGGCAAGGCCATCGACGGCTTCTCGCCCGAAGCCGCGGCGACCCTCAAGGCGTACTCGTGGCCGGGCAATGTGCGCGAACTGGAGAACGTCGTCGAGCGCGCGGTCGCGCTCGAAATGCACCAGCGCGTGGAGATCGGGACGCTCCCGGAAAATCTGCGCGCCGGGCGGCCGGCGACGCCAATGTCGCCGGCGGGCGGGAAGGCCGCCGGTGAAGCCGGACCGGGCTTCAATCTCGAACGCCACCTGCAGGACATCGAGCGATCGCATCTCGAGCAGGCGCTCGAACGGGCCGGCGGCGTGCAAACCAGGGCCGCCGACGTGCTGGGCCTCAGCTTCCGCCAGTTCCGCTATCTCGCCAAAAAATACGGCCTCAAGTGACTCTCACGCTCCGGGCGGCGGCCATCGTCGCCGTTGTTGCCATTTATGCGTTGCGGCTGGATCGTACGGCCGGACTGATGGTTGATGATGCGTGGTACATCCTGCTGGCCAAGTCGCTCGCACAGGGTGATGGCTACAGGCTGATCAGCTCCGCAGTGACGCCGATCATGCCGGTGGTACCGCCGGGGTTTCCGCTGCTGTTAGCGCCTGTCTTCGTCGTGAGGCCGGAATTTCCCGATAATGTGCTGCTGCTCAAAGCGGTGTCGATCGCCGCGATGTTCGGCGCCGGCGCACTGTTCTACTCCTACCTCGTCCGCCAGCGGGCCACGCCCGCCGGACTGGCGGCCGTCGTCGCGCTGGCGACCGTGCTGACACCCGGCCTGGTGTTTCTGGCGACGTCGACGGTAATGCCCGAGTCGGTCTTTACGCTCACGCAGCTCGCGACCGTGGTGTTGCTCGAGCGTGGCACCCGCGTGTCTCAGGCGCCCGCACGAGACGGGATCTCGCCACACTCCGGCTCGCAGCCGCACCGACCCGGATACGCTGCTCTCGCGGGTGTGATGGCGGCGGCCACCATGTTGATCCGAACCGCAGGTGTCGCCGCACTTGCCGCGGGCGCGCTGTATCTGATTGCCCGGCGGAGCTGGCGCGCGGCGGCCGCGTTCACCGGCGCCGCACTGATCTGTCTCGTGCCGTGGTTTGCGTATTCGGCCGCGCACGCGCCGACCCGTGCCGAGAGCGCCGAGCATGGCGGGACGATCGCCTTCGCGTATTCGGATTTGCTCTCGATGCGGCAGCCCAGCGACTCTCGGGCTGGCCGCGCCAATGCCGGCGATCTGTCAGCGCGCGTCGCGCGCAACATCGTCAACGTGTTTGGGCGCGACGCAGGTGGTGTGTTCGTTCCCGCGTTCTTCCGCGGTCCGGACGAGAGCGGGCAGGAGGTTGTAGCGTTGGGAGGGACGGTTGGGCTGCGCGCGGCGAGCATGGGCTTGGCGCCGGCGACGATCGTCGTGTCATTTATCTTGAGCGCGGTAGTCCTGCTCGGAGTTGGCGCCGGTCTTCGCCGCGGGCTGACCGCTGCCCACATTCTGGTGGCCGTCACCGTCGCGATGGTTCTGCTCGTTCCAGGCCGGACCTTCCGCTACGTGCTGCCCATTGCGCCGTTCCTGTGGATGTATTTGGCAGATGGCCTGCGGGCGGCGACGCGCGGGCGCGCCGCGGTCGTTCGCATCGCGCTCTTCTGCCTGATCGGACTGCAGCTGCTGGATCACGGCCAATACGTGAGGCTCAAGATGCGCGGCCCACCGCCGGAATGGCTCGAAGATCAACGCGAGGTCGACGAGCTGTTGTCGTGGATGGCGAGCAACCTGCCGGGCGACGGTGCGGTCGCCACCACCAACCCCGGCCTCGTCTATCTCCGCACGGGTCGCAAGACACTGGCGCCTGAGGATCCGGAAGGCAATCACCAGCGCTGGAAGGTAAAGGGCGTCCGTTACCTGGTCTCACTGAGCACCATGGCCCAGCCCTCAAACGCATTGGCGTTCAGGAAGCTCTACGATTCGCCGCGCCGTCAACTGTTCGTGATCGAGCTGTCCGATCCATAGTTCCAGAGATCAGGGCGCCAACTTTCCGGCTCCGAGTTGCGTCTGAGAACTCGTCACGCGGTTTCGGCCGATGGAGGCTGTCGTATGCGCGTCGCATCGTGTTTGACCCTGATTACCTGGCTGTCAGTATCTGCTGCGGGTCAACCGCCGGCCTCGCCGGCGGCGAAGGTCGATGCGTCACAAGTGTTGGCCGCCGCTCGCGAGGCATTGGGCGGCGAGGCCAGGCTGGCCGGGGTGAAGACCTTCGTCGCCACCGGGCGCACGCGCCAGGTGCGGGGCGAGAACCTCCTGCCCATCGAGTTCGAGATCGTCTGCGAACTGCCCGACAGGTTCGTCCGCAAGGACGAGATCCCGGCGCAGGAAAGCGGGCCCACCAGCACCGGGTTCAACGGCGAAGATCTGATTCAACTGCCCGTGCCTTCCGCACCTCCGGCGGGAGGACCTCCGCGTGGAGCGCCGCTCGCCGGAGCGCCTGGGGGCGCGCCGGCCGGTGGATCGCCTGGCGCCCCCGGGCGTGGACCGCAGGGGCCTCCGCCCGCCGCGCGCACCGCCGCAGTCAAGCAGGACTTCGCGAGGCTGATGCTCGGCATGTTCGCCGCATCGTTCCCGTCGTACCCGTTGACCTTCACGCATGCCGGCCTGGCCGAAGCGCCCCAGGGCGAGGCGGATGTGCTCGACGTCAAGGGCCCTGGTAATTTCTCAGTGCGTTACTTCGTCGATCGCAAGACGCACCTGCCGATCATGGTGAGCTGGACGGTGCCCGTCACCAACGTCATCGTCGCGATTCCGGGGCAGCCGGCCCCGGCCGCTCCCCCTGGCGCCATCGTCGTCGATGCGCCGCCGCCGCCGGCAGCCGCCGCC